>CAYWNG010000691.1:0-3641 GCA_964458685.1 uncultured Pirellulaceae bacterium | reverse complement strand
TCCGTTCTGAACTGCAAAATCACAAAGTCCTGTGCGGGACACAGAGTGCCGCACGCCACCAAGCTAAGAACTATTGAGAGTATGATGCGGTTGCAAAATAACAGAACGTCGTATCCGCGATGCGTATTGATGCTATACTCAATAGCTTTGCAATCAAGTACCTTCGTAGTCATTCCTTCACGTCCCATTGCGGCGATTTGAATTCGAAGAGAGTCTTTCGGTCAGTGCCAAGAGCCCAGATCGTGTTTGCGTTAGCGGCTATTTTTAGCAGTGCTGATTTATCGTTACCTAGCGTCAGCCTTCCTGTTGGCTTACCGTCCTCAACGTTAAACGAAGAAATCCAGTTTCCGCCCTCCGTCACTACGACTCGATGGTCGTGAGCGGCAATTCCAAGCGGAAGGATTTGGTCGTTATTCCAGCGAGTGGTTAGTGTCTTAGCATCCAGACACCGAAGAAACCCAGATTCGGCTGCATGCAATTCGTCGCGACCGCTGACGATAACATGTCCCGAGTCGGCGACGCAGATATGGACAATCAGCATCTCTACGTCAAAAAGGCGCTTCTTCTCGGGCTCGTCAACGGAAACCGAATAGAGATTCCAAGCAGCAATTTTGGTTACGTCAGTCTGAGCGAAAATTAGCCGTTTGCCCACCGCAGCGATTTGAACGTGAAAATCAAAATTGAGTCCTGGTATCGTGATTGTTTTCACGACTTCGCGCTGGCGTATGTCGATCGCCACAGCTTCTTCTTTCCTAACCAACCACAAGATCGATCCATCCTCATTGGACCGTAGGTCATGTCTCATCCAATCTTGGATTGGGAACTCGGCGATGTGAGTTGGTTCAGCATCTTGGCTAAGCTCGACTATGCTCAAATTCGAATCCGACTTCGCCGTCGCAAAAACTCTTCCTCGTGATGACGTTGCAAAGCCCACCAACGCCTGAGCAGATGTCCATTTCTCCGACTCTTCTTTTGGAACAACCTCTATCCCAAACTGGCTACTAATGATCAGCTCGTTTGGCGTCGCTTGAATGCCAACGATTGGTTTTGAGTATTCGATCCTATTGACAAAATCTTGCGCAAGGGATGAATTGGCGAGCAGAGCAAGAAGACCGACTCCCAGAAGAATCGTGACGAGCGAGTGTTTCATTTTAACGATCATAGGGGAGTTTCGTTGATGCGCTGCGAACCTCAAGTTTTAAGACACGACCGAGCTGCTTACTGACTCTGCATGATAGCCTCACTGAAAGTTTCATCCAAGCTCATCCTGCAAAGGCGAATTGAGCTTGATGGGAGCATAAGGAAACTTGTAACCGATTGTCAGTTCGTAGAAGCTCCAGACTGTCATTTTAAAATGCTCCCATGCGAGCCTGTCTTGCGGCCCGCCCGTTCTTCACCCACTGCTAACACCATTCAGTCCCATTCCAACAAGCAAGAGGCTCAGCAATCCACATAGCACGTTAAAAGTCAAGACGATGAAGAATGTGTCGATAAGTTGCGGCTTACAGTGCCAGGCTATCGCGGCAAGCAGCGACCAGTAGGAGATCGCAAAAATACACCCAATCAGGGCGCTATAAGTAGCGCTGGTTTCGAAGCCACCAACAAGTTGGCATGCAAGAACTAAAGGAAAAGC
The DNA here is from genome assembly GCA_964458685.1 of uncultured Pirellulaceae bacterium. Classification (GTDB taxonomy): domain Bacteria; phylum Planctomycetota; class Planctomycetia; order Pirellulales; family Pirellulaceae; genus Aureliella. Next base: position 2,008 of record CAYWNG010000691.1, on the reverse strand, counting down.
AGGCCAACAAGCATAATCTTCGATCGATGCCCGAAAGAAGAACGACAGTAGAATTGCACCAGGAACATGGGTCGCCAAAAGCAATGCAGCAAATGTGGATGTAATCTGGTGAATACAATCAGGCGACCTCGGTTTAACTTTGGAATTTGGCATTTGACGGCACTACGGATACTATCGTGACCAAACCTAGATGCGGCCCAATAGTGATACCAACTTAGGTCCCATTGCACCCTAAAGCCAGCCTTTAGGGAAAGTGACAGTTTTTGGCAAACTTCTCATCGGGCTGACGGTAATGCCGGACGGTCATGCTGTGTCCCCAATTGGACGCTGGACCCAATTAGACGCTACGGACAATTGCTACCTCAAGCGAAGACACGTCTTGGGCAAGGATGCTTTGTTGCGTTGATTCGAACCCAATGTCTTTGTCCCCAGCTGAGCACAAAACAAACGTCTGACCAATGGTGACGCTGTAACCCCAACCCAGCAAGAGCTGTAAATCTTTACGGTCACAATTCGGCCAAAACTACGACCACAACTCGGCCCGTAACAGTCAATGTTGTTTTGTCTACAACCCATCATTTTTTTTTCGATACGCATCGTCAATTGTAAACTCGTAAGAGACAATCCATTTATTGGGGATATTTCCGGCTCTTATCTCGATGAATGCGGTGACGCCATCTTTCAATTCCGCTCGAAAGCTAATGGACGATGTCGGATTGCCTTCGACTTGGTTTGTCTCCCATTGAAGCAGTTGATGATCGATCGCTTCAAAGTTCTCAGGTGCAAGTTTCCGGTTTATGGCACGTACAACTTTTGCCGCGTCCTCGTGTCGAGTTTCTTCAAGTAGTGGCGAGATGTTGACAGAACATACTCTGTCTTCCTTCTGTCGCAGAAAGGTTACCTTCGATATTGATTCCAATTTACGCCCATCGGCAAACGAGATAGTGACCCTAAGCGGTTCTTGTATCGCAGTTGCATCAGCGTATCCGGTACTCCAAATTGGCCAGCTATGGCCAACAACGGTGGTTACAGATTCATTCAATGCAACATTGAAGTCTTTAAAGAGCGGCTCAGAAGTCACTTTTCCACAACCTATTAAACCAAGCATTGTGAAGATCACTAGTGTTCGCATAGTTACGGCTTCGGAAATTTGTTTTTCAAGAATTCTTCCATCATCGACTTAATCTTCGCAGGATTTGACTCGACCAGCGCACGCCAAGCAGGAAGCATTGACGTGTCGATCCACTTCCATCGGTCATCAAAATTTCCTAAATTGCCACCTGGTACGCACTGCGTGAACATCATGTCGTCGCCTGGAATTGGCGACTTAAAGGCCGCCGGGTAATATCCAGCGAGCCAAGACATGTTTGAAAAGGCCTTCTGATGTTGATCATAAACGCCCTTTTGAAGCGTTTGCTGTTGCTCGTAAAGCAGGAGAGCCCGATTACCAGCCCAAACATCGCCGCTATCAACATCCTCCCATGCAGCTAACTGAGAGTCGGATAACTCGCCGTTAGCGGCTAACGACCTAATCTCTTCAATTCCACGTTGAGTATAGGCAAGATGCTGCCAATACAAATCTGCGTAAACCCCCAGATTACCCTTTCCTAACGCCTGAAGTAACTCCGTACCGGTTGGCGCGCCCAAGACTAATGTGCCCATAGCAATAAGCGGCTCCCCTGCAACATTTCGCAATTCCCGGGCCTTTCGCATACCCTCACCTACATCACACGAGGCCAATGCAGCCATACCAGCCCAAATGAACTTTGATGGGTCCTTAAGGTACATTTCCGCATACGCAGCGGTTATCCGTTTATTCATCTCGATGATATCGCGAGGATGACTTGGAGAGCCCGGCTTAAAGCCAATTGCATCCCTCGCTTTTTGCTCCCAAAGAGATTTCTTCTGTAAGCCGTCTGGATCAGTCGCCCCAGTTACTTTGTTCCCGACATAGCGATAGAGGTTGGCATCGCCGGCGGCGAAGCCGATTGGGTCTTGAGATAGCCAG
>CAYWNG010000690.1:0-3643 GCA_964458685.1 uncultured Pirellulaceae bacterium | reverse complement strand
GCGCGTCGACTCCTTGCGTCTCCTCCAAGCACGGTACTCGCGTCGAAATGGGAATTTGATTTTCAATGTTCCGATACTCGCGGACGATCTTTTCGATCGTCGAATTCTCGGCCAGTTGACTTGAGAGGATGCCTAATTGTACGCACTGATCTAAAACTTCGGCCTGCGAGCCGGATGTGTTGCCTGCCGACCAATCTTCGATGGCCTGCGCAATGATTGTGGCGTAGCCTTTGATGAGCGTTGCTTCAGATTGCTTGCCGTTTTGCTGTTCCGTGCCGTTCGCGGGTTTAGTCTCAGGCAAGTTGTTGGTCTTAGCTGACCGCGATAGTTGAGAGATCGCCGATGGTGCATCGTTGGGTGATTGACCACGCGGTAAGACCATCGCTTGCATCACGCGGAACCAGCTTCTGGGTTGATCTCCAGTTAGGAGCGGCGCGTCGCGAGGCGTCGTGACTTCGATGTGCAGAAGGTCTCCATCCCAGTAGGCGATATCAAACTTGTACCATTGCAGTCCAGGTCGAAGATTCTGCGTTGGATAAATCGTTCCATTACGAGGATAGTTTTGAACGACATAACGAATACTGGCACCGCCATCACCTTCGGCCTGAACCCACAGCACGCTCTCTTTCGGGCATAGGAAGTCCGGTGAGCTGAGCCTTGCAGGATCTTTATCACTCAATGATCGCGTAGTCGGTCCGCCGAAGTGAATCGATTGAATTGCAGAGTCGCCTAGAGTCGAGAGAATCAAGTCTCCCTGCTGGTTCTCGCCCTCCAGGCCCAGGCCGACTCGAAACCATTTCCCCGCATCAGCGGCCTGCGAAAGATCCCATTGAAAGTAAGGTTCTGGCGAGGCTTCCTTGTCGGCAGCGCGAACAGATTGAGGCTGTCGTAGTTGATGAAGCGGTTTCCAAAACGCTTTCTCGGTAGACGACTTTTGATCCTCTGGCTTGGCGAGAGTTTTTTCGGCCGCTTGAGCCAATCGCGTTTCAAGCTCTGGTAACTTCGACTTCCAAGATTCTACGAGAGCCGTTCGGAGTTGCCCCTTAAGAGCGACTAATGCGTCGCGATGCTGGTGAAGATATTCGTTGGACTCGGCTGAACTCCTTCCCGGACGACACGATGACAAGACGCCGAACATGGCGTAATAGTCTGCTTGGCTAATCGGATCGAACTTATGATCGTGGCATCGCGCACACGAAACAGTCACGCCCAAAAAGGCCTTTGAAAACGAGTTGATCTGATCGTCGATAAACCGCACTCGCTCGTCCAACGCATCGGTCGGCGAGAACCCATGAAAGACCATTCGCCAATGAGCTGTTGCAATCAGTGATTCATTCAAGTGCAGCTTTGGATCGACTCGAGCCGGAATCAAGTCTCCCGCAATATGCTCGCGAATCATCTGATTTAGCGGAATATCCGCGTTCAAAGATCGAATCAAGTAGTCGCGATACATCCAAGCGTTAGCGATCGCTGGATCACCTTCGCTGCCATGTGATTCTGCATAGCGAATCCAGTCCATCCAATGCCGCGCCCATCGCTCGCCGAAGCGCACATCGCCCAGCAGTTCGTCAACCAACTGCCCCAAAATCTTATCTTGGGACTCGCTAGACTTCGTTTCTGCGAAGCGAGCTTTCCACTTTGCATACTCCTCGCGCGAAGGCGGCAAGCCGATTAAGTTGAAGTAGACTCGCCGAATCAACTGCTCGTTCGTAGCTCGTGGAGCGACGGGTAGTTCGGCAGCATCCAGCTTGGCTCCAATGAACTGATCGATTGGATGAATGCGTCTATCAAACCCAGAGTTGTTTGACTTCGAGCTTCTATCTGGCAAGTGTGGGGCAGTGATCGGCTGAAAGCTCCACCATTTCTTGCGTGACTCAAGTGTCTTCTCCCAAGAACGGCTTTCCGCCATCTGTTCGGGAGTAGGAGGTTTTTCGCGAGGGTCGGTGGCACCAGCCGCTATCCAACGTCGAAAATCGTCGATTGTCTCGTCGCTCAGCTTTACTCCCGTTGGCGGCATCTTAAGGTCGGGGTTCTCATGGGTGATCGCTTTGAGTAAGAGACTCTTGCTGGGATTGGTAGCAACAATCGCTGGCCCAGAATCCCCGCCTTCAATTAATCCTTGTCGTAAATCGAGACGCAGTTTCCCTTCGCTCGTGCCAGTTGAGTTGTGGCATTCATAGCAGTGTTCGATCAGCACCGGACGAATTTTGGCTTCAAAGAACTCAAGCGACGCAGGATCGCTTGCAAGACCAAAGCTAGTGAGGACAGTCTGAGCGACTGAAGCAAACAGGAAAAGCCAAGTCCGGACCATGGAGTTCAACCCGGGAGGTAACGAGGAGGGAAGGTTGAGGAAGGACCTTCATTGTACTCGAACCGTGACTTAATGGGTTGAGTTAAAACGGGTGGCCACGCTGAGAAGTTGTTGGCCGTAGGTTGTGGTTGAGGAGCGAAACTCACCGAACCAAATCGGCGGCTCGTCAGTGTGCCACGACTCTCCGTGTCGCTCTTCAGTGTAGTAAGGCAAGAACTGTTGGGCGTGCCGTACTTGTGCTGGTCCTTTGCTCGTTGTTTTAGATCGCGTTAGGGAAACGGACGGAAAGTGCCAAGATGATTTTGCCGTGTCGTCCGTGCTCTCCGTGTCGTCCGTATTCTCCGTGACCAATCTGCTGGCTAATTGAATTGGACACGGATGGCACGGACGACACGGATGCTAAATCGGTTAGAGGCTGCACGCCATGTCCAGCAGCGTTTCAGCCCGATCAATGCGCCGATCGATATCTTCGAAATTTGTCGGAGACGAGTCGAGAATCTCTGCGAATTCAAAGTCGATTAATGTAAAGCGACCGAGCATGTGGTTGTAGAGCACATTGCGTTGAGCGGGATCGTCGTGACGAACGCCATACTCAGTCAGCTCTTCAAAGACCTGACTAAGCCGCTGATCCGAAATCGTCTGCACGGGCTCACCGGCGTACGACGTGGTAATGCTTAACGATTCGCTGTCATGATCTATCAGCGATGGTACAAACGGGCATCGCTGCTGGTTCAAGTATTGCAAGACTCGAACTTCATTTTCGAATCGCTGTTCTTTGTTGGGGCCCGAGAAGACTTTGGTGATCGAACCCGAATAGTTGCGTGCGACTTGAGCGCGTTGTGTATTCTTGATGAGTTGCATTCGCATGTACCTCCAATTGCAAACATATGTCAATTCGCTTTGGAGGCAAGAATTAGTTTTGGAAATCTTAGCGAGTCTCCGAAGAACGCAAGCAGGTGACTGTTTGCCTCGGTGGAGTGTTGCAAAAAGGCAACATCCGTCGATTCTGACAGCGTACTCGCGCCGATCGTATCGAATATGAGGCTTACATCGCTAGGATACTAGCCGGAACCGCGTTAGAGAGCGTCCCGCTTAGGAATACTAGCCGCCAGCCGTTAGGCTCCGGTTTCTTTGGAATTGAAGTCAGTCGCTGACAAAAACAAGATTCAGCCGGATCGAAAACTGCGCGAGTCCGAATTTTAAATGCAGGCAAAACCGGACGCTAACGCGTTGCGGCTAGTTCATAAAGGCCACCTGCATTCTAAGCGGGACGCTCTCGTTAGCGTCCGGTTTCCCAGGTAATTGAGGCAGTTTCGGCAAGTCGAAACTCAG
>CAYWNG010000689.1:0-3649 GCA_964458685.1 uncultured Pirellulaceae bacterium | reverse complement strand
GTTAGCGATCTGCGACGCGCTGACTCTCTTCTTGGACGATGCGTCTGAGTCGCTCTTGAACGCGACTGACTTCGTCGTGAGCTTCATGAGCCTGTGAGAGCGTACCTACATCTTTCGTGCTTTCGGCAGCTCCGGCAACTGGACCTGGAGTGCATTTGGTCACCAATCGGCAAATTGTTCCATCATGCAGATGCACTCGATTTCTGCCTCCAAGCTTCGAAGCATACAGAGCCTCGTCGGCGCGGCGGACTAGTTGACCGATCCGCTCGCCGGAGACACACTGCGCGACACCCGCGCTAATCGATATGTCGATAAACTTGCCATCATGCTCGATCTGAATCTTAGCGACGACCGCGCGCAATCGATCGAGCAGGTTAGCAGAGTCATTGAGACTGGTGATGCTCAACACACCAAACTCTTCGCCGCCATATCGAGCGACACACACAACATCCGCTAGCTCGGACTGCAACGTCTGAGCCATATGCTTCAGAACTGCGTCGCCAGCCGGGTGTCCGTAAGTGTCATTGATCTTCTTGAAGTGATCGATGTCGATCAGGCCAATGCAGAATGGCTGTTGATGCTTTTGCCAAGCTGCATACAGTTCGTCGATGGCTTTGTCGAACGATTTTCGATTGGGCAGTCCCGTCAAACCGTCGGTACGAGCCTCTTTCAGATAGCTGGCCAGTTGGTCAGTCTGAGTCTCTAGCTTCTTCTCGGTGTTTTCAAGTCTCTGCTGAAGCTGACGGTTGGTGGACATCATGTCACCAACCATTTTCAAGAGCTCTTCGCGCGGCGCGTCGCCTTGCTGAACTCGCTGATTGATGTTCGTCAGTTGATTCTGATACCGATTGATGTCGCCGGAAAACTCGCTAGTCATCTGCGACATCGTACGTAGAAAGGTTAAGAACTGTTGTCCCTGCATGGGCTCGACCGACGGGCCGCTCTTGCGACCAAACCAATACCCGAGGACCAAGCCCATAATCAGCAATGCTGATCCGACACCTAGGCCCATCAGGAAGACAGTTGTATTTCCTGGCACGTACTCTTTCCTTGAAACAAAGCTCAGGTAGTCGGACTTAGCGATACATCGTTACGGGCGGGTCGACGTATTGCACATTGTCTAAATCGGTCGAAGGATTGTCGTTCCTGGAAATAACAACGATACCACTTGGGCTGATGGTGAATCCGCGGCGTCGATCGAGGTCTAAATCAAAACCAATTTCCATCCCCGGAGGAATGTTAACGTTCTTGTCGATGATCGCGCGACGAACTCTTGCGTGTCGACCAATGTTCACGCCCTCGAATATAATGCTATTCTCCACCGAGGCATAGCTGTTGATTCGCACATTTGGGCTAATGACACTGCGTTGCACTGTTCCACCGCTGACGATAGTTCCGGGGCTTACCAGACTATCGATGGCTTGTCCGCGACGATGGGGGTCCCCATCGCTGCCGAAAACAAACTTCGGCGGTGGCAAGTTGGACTGCAAAGTGCGAATCGGCCAGTCTTGATCGTAGAGATTTAGCTCAGGGTCGATCTCGATAAGGTCCATGTTGGCTTCATAGTAGGCGTCGATGGTGCCAACATCACGCCAGTAAGCGTGTCGCTTGCGATTTTCGTCTTTGAACGGAAACGCAAAGACTCGCTGAGTGTCGATGATCGATGGAATGATGTTCTTGCCGAAATCATGGTGACTGTCGGGCTCGGTGGCATCGCGACACAGTTGCTCGAAAAGGAATCGAGCTGTGAAGACGTAAATGCCCATCGAAGCTAAGCAGTTTTGATCGTCGCCCGGCAGTGTTTTGGGCTCGTTGGGCTTCTCTTCAAAGCCAGTGATCCGCGAGTCTTCGTCGACTTGAATCACGCCAAACGACTTCGCAGCTTCGCGACTAACGTTCAAGGCGCCGACTGTAAGATCGGCTTCCATCTCGCGATGAAACTCGATCATCGAAAGATAGTTCATCTTGTAAATGTGATCACCAGCCAAGATGACAATGTACTCTGGTCGATCTTTTTCGATGGCAAAGATGTTCTGGTAGACAGCGTCGGCCGTGCCTTGATACCAATGTTCGTCGATCCGTTGTTGCGGCGGAACGACGTCTAGAAACTCACCTAGCTCGGCACAAAAATATTGCCGCCAGCCAAGGTTGATATGGCGATCCAAACTGAGCGCCTTGTATTGCGTTAACACAAGGATTCGTCTGAGCCCAGAATTGATAGCATTGGATAGTACAAAATCGATGATGCGGTAATTACCACCAAACGGTACCGCAGGTTTTGCTCGGTCCAGCGTTAGGGGTTCCAGTCGCGTACCCTTTCCGCCAGCCAACACGACTGTCGTTGTGTTTCTAAGCAAGTTATTTCGCATGATGCTTTGACTTTCGCAGCGTTGGGGGCATGTTCAAATCACAAGATAGCATTTTTCGCAAAACAAGAGAATCTCGGATTGCGGCCTTTTTCCGCCTAGGAAGGCCCTAATGGAAATCGGCGTTTTTTTAGCTGACTTCGAGCAAATCGAGCTAGCCCGGCTATAATCTTCGGCAATTCAACATCCCTGGCTCTCAACGATTTCCCTTGAACTGATGAAACCACTCCGCTTTGCTGCCTTGCTTGCAACAACTCTTCTGACTTTATCCACGTCAGCCTTCGGGCAACTTAGCGTCTTGTCGTCGGGTGATCCCAATAGTCAATGGAAAGCAACTCAACTGCAATTGATTGAGCAGCAATTGTCGGACCAAGCTGTAAAGGGTCCGTTGCGAAAAGAACTGGAAGCTCAAAAACAGTGGCTCAGCCAATGGAACTCGGGCGAATTAAAGGACGGCCCATGGATGCAACAACGCGAGGCTGCCAGTCGGACTCCCGAGCCGACCATTGATCCGAACCGAACCGCCTCAGCTTTGCGAGCCAAACTGTTGGGTAAATCTGCCAAGCCGACTGCCAAAGATACTACCGAGCTGCAGGCATTGCTTGAAAAGTATCCGGATGATCTGGGAGTCCAACAGCTTTATCTGCACTGGATTGATCAAAAGCAGTATCGCAATGATTACGCCGAGAGGATCGTCGAATCGGCGACTAAGCTTGCAACGCTACTTGAAGCGGTTGAAAAGCAAACCGACGAGACTCGTATGGCTCGTGCCTATTGTTACTATCGAGCGGCTCGGGCGTTGATTCACATGGAATCGCCTCAGATGCAGGCCAAGCAAGCGATCAAAGACGCTCAACAACACGAAGCGCAACTTCTAGGTCTTTATAATCAATTAGGCGAACTGGTTGGCCATGATCGCCCCGAGTTCATTTTGATCGAGGTGCGGATGTTGCGACGTGATAATTGGAATGGCCAAGCGCTGATGATGCTGGAACAGAACGCAGAGATTCTTGATCGCAGTTGGTATCTCTCGCATCGTCGCGATCTTCTTAGCGATCTCGGTTGGTCCATGCCTGCGAAAGAGGCTGAGGCTGTTGCCGAAGCGGCCAAGGCTGGCGGCCCAGACAAGGTGCGGTAGTGCGCAGGATGAAATCGACCGTTTTGAACTAGCCGCCACGCGTTAGCGTCCGGTTCTGACGGCATTGACGGAATCGCATGGAAGCACAAGAAAACCGGACGCTAACGAGAGCGTCCCGCTTAGAAATACTAGCCGCCAGCCGTTA
>CAYWNG010000688.1:0-3651 GCA_964458685.1 uncultured Pirellulaceae bacterium | reverse complement strand
CCTAAAACTGTGGCTGCCGCTGTAGGACTCGAACCTACGACCCAGTGATTAACAGATTATCATCTGACCGTCTTTGGTCGTCCTCCGAAGTCGCTCTAGGCTCATTATTCGAACCTATTTGTCCACCAAGTTCCCCTGGCGTCTTCGGTAAGCGGTCGCATAAACGGCGGATAAACGGCACTTTTTACGGGGATAAACGGCGGATTTTGGGGTAGCTTACTGGAAGGAAATCATGGCGAAAGCTAATCGACGCGAAAAGGGCTCTGGCTGCATTTACAAGCGCGGCAAATCCTTCGTCGCGCAGGTCCAAGATGGCTACAAGGAGACCGGAAAGCCGAACTATCGACAGATCCGCTGTAAGACGCAGGCCGAAGCCGTAAAAGCTCTCAACGAGCTGAATGCACTTCTCGTCCAAGGCAAGGCGATCCCCGACCGAACGGGCTACTCAGTCGGTGCTTGGCTCGACCTGTGGCTCGAAGACCACATCAAGCCCAGTCGCGAGCCGCAAACGTACATCTTTTACCGTCAAATGGTGGAGCGACACATCAAGCCGTACATGGGTCGAAAAGAACTCCAAAAAGTGTCCCCCACAGATGTTTCAAGGCTCTTTAAGACCCTCGAAACCGGTGGCGCGAGTGCAAACACCATCCAGGCAGTTCGACGGACATTTCGGGCGGCGTACGGCGTCGCGATCAAGTACGGTCATGTTTCAGACAACCCCGTCGCTAAGACATTTGCGCCGAGAGTTCGCCGGGAACGGAAGGTGTACTTCGACGCTGAGCAGGTTCAAAAACTCCTGAAACAGCTCGAGGGTTCCCCTATCGAGTATCTCGTCCGGTTTACCTTGGCAACTGGCATGCGAATCGGCGAGGTAACCGGTATCACCTGGGACAATGTTGATCTTAAAAACAACATCGTAATGGTGACCAACCAGCTTCAACGGGTTGGATCAAAGCTCGTTCTCAAGCCCCTCAAGACTGAGAAGAGCATTCGTTCGATGCCGATTGTTGGTCATTCGTTGGACTCTATCCTCGCTGAGAAGTCACGGCAAGAATCTACAGGAATCGAGAACGAAATGAATCTTGTATTCCTCAACCCGTGGGGACGGCCATACGACGGGAAGTATGTGAACGACCGACTGCACGAAGCTCTCGCGGCGGTTGGGTTACCCAAAACAGGGATGCATTCCCTCCGCCACTCCGCTGCCACGTTCATGCTCATGGCTGGATTAAATCTCCACCAGGTCAGCCGATTTCTAGGGCATAGCCAAATCGCGTTGACCTCGAATCTGTACGGGCACGTTTTGGATGGAGCAATGCGTGAGGCCGCTGAACGACTCCAGCGTTCCTACTCTCGATAGACAAGGCGCGAATACTAGCTCCTAAACTAATTCGTCCTCCTCATCTCACCAAGAGCCGAGAGAAAGAGTGTCTTGGATGGACTCACCTTATAGACTACTCCAGTATCGATATCACTCGCAGATATCACTGCTGCTCTTACGGCATCCACTGTCGAAGGTACGTATCTCCCAAAATCTCGCGGCTCAATGAATCTAAGCAAATCTGCCCCGCAGTTACGACGGAATGAAACCAGCCACTCGACATCCTCAGGAGTCATCCGATTATTGACAACACTATATATGTGAACTGCATTCGTGCGCGCTAACTCTTCAATGCGCCTAAGGACTTTCGAGTGGGACGTTGATTTCGTATATGCATTGTGAGCACTTTCTTTACCATGCAAGGAAACTGCTACTAATATGTCCGTCCTTTGAATCAAGTCATATAAGGGCGTTGATACGGATCCGTTCGTAGATAATACAAATCCCAAAGAGCGTTCTGTTTCGGCTAGCTCGATCAATTCCTGAGCATTCGGATGAAGAAGTGGTTCCCCTCCAGTAATACAGACACGAACGATTTCATCTCTAAGTCTCCTTATTGTCGTAGAAATCGTGAGCATATCAAGATGTGGAGCGATCTTTCCGGATATTGAGCTGGAAAAGCAATTCTCGCAAGTGAAATTACAATATCTAGTGACCTCAATACATAAGTCAACTGGATCAGGCACTTGTGTTCTATCGTAGTGCGCTCTGTGCTGAACATTCCAGTCCTGGTTCGCGCAGATAGATATCAGATCAGACCGCTGCTGATAAGTGTAGGAATGACCACGTATGGTTTTTAGAATAGATTCTTTTCTTCCCATGCTCGCTCCTTCAAGATGTCGTGAAGAAGGTTAACGAAGACGCCAATCGGTAGAGTCGCAAATAACGCCAGTGCCCAAGATAGCTGAGAGTTACTCTTGTCAAGATCGACTGAAATTTTTGTTAAGATTATACCGATAACCAGCAGCAGTATTGACGTGTAAACCTTTGCCGATTTCAATAAATCCACTAGATAATCTAGAGGCCAAATTTCGCAAAGCGAAAGTGAATTCCTGTATGCATTGGCGTACTGATTTTGAACCAGACTGTACAGGCTCGTTCCGCTACTGCATTGCATAATTTCGCCTGTCCGAGTCGTTCGAGAGCTCAGGGCATAATGATTAAACCTAACTAAGTCACAAGATATTGCTGAGGTGGCTAGCGAATCATAGTACCTGTCTGTCGTCTTTACTCGAACATATTTACGCAAATCGACATCTGACTTAACAAAATCAGTCCATTTTGAAACAATCTCACGATATTGGTTGCGGTCAACTCCGGGGATATGTTTTGCCCGAGGCATTAACACTACAGTTTCTTTCTTCTTTGCGCTGCGCTCTCTGAGTTCAGAAAAGACATTCGGTTCAGTCAACTTCGTGCATAAATATAGTTTCCCGTCCGCAGTATCGAGCAATTTTCTTAGAGACTCCATAACTTCTGCGGCATGCGGACTTCCAATTATTTCAAGATAGTTTTTTTTCAAGGTTAGGATACTTCGTTCACTCGCTCCTACTCCAAGCGCTTCGTAGTTTGCGAATATCCAAGTTCGATCAGCCTTTACTTCAGTAGTTAGAAGTTTTTTTGAAAGGAGTCTTGTGATTGTTGTGCTGCAATCATCACGGCCTATCGAGCACAGAGGGTAAATCATCCCAGCGACATGCTCAAGATCAAAGCCTTCCGTGTCTCGAGCGATGACGTCCAGAACTCTGACCTCAGTTGGTGTTGCACTTTGCTCCACCGCTTTAGCGAGCATGCTGCTGATTATTTCATCTGAAGAATTCACAATCGTATGTTACCAATCATTGAATTGCCACTTGCGTATCCTCATCTGATTTTGAATCCGGGCCCAGCTTGACCTTTCATAGATTTGACCGTACATGCGGTAGGCAATTCAATGGCACAGCTGATACTTCAGGTTAAAATTCAATTTCCTCTCGAACCAAAGCCTCCGGAGGAGCGTGATCCTAAACCAAAGATCATGAAGCTTGGAAAGCTATGGCTTTACGGAAATGTCATCCTCCTCGATTCGAAGCGGCAATCTTCAGATATAGCACCGACTGCCACTGTCTCCAACAACATCAATCTAGACTCGGCAGTGCGTGAAGCTGAGGAAGTCGTTCTTGCCGGATAGACGCTCGTCTGCGGTGTTCACTCGGAAGTCCACCAGCGAACTGCAATTGTGCCTCTTCGATGGGGTGCTCCTCGAATCGTTGTGCTGGGTTCAGGATTCT
>CAYWNG010000687.1:0-3651 GCA_964458685.1 uncultured Pirellulaceae bacterium | reverse complement strand
GAAGCTCGTTAGAGGCAGCTTCAATTGTCGGGCTAATCGAATGCCCATACAACGAGCGGGGATCGTGATCGTTGTCTATCTAGTCATTCTTTTGTTCGCGAACCTTTGGATGCGAAGCTTTCGTTATGGGCCTTTCGAGTGGCTGTGGCGATCATTGACCTATCTTCAATGGCAGCCGATTCGCAAAGCAGATGCTATGCGATAGTTGGTCTCAAGTTATCGGGAAGCGAAGTGGTTTATTGTGGAGTGTCAATTGCCTGCTCTAAGGCCTTCCATTCTTCATCCTTGATTCCTTCACAGATGTGTACCAGCTTGCCTTGTTCGTCAACGGCAAAGACTGTGGGGAAGCCAAATGAACCGAAGGGCATCAGCAGCGTTAGCTCCATTGTCGCTTTGCCAGTTGAATCGACGTAGGTTGGCCAGTTGACGGAGTTTTCAGTCATGAACTTTTCCGCCTCGGCTCGCAACGCCTCGACTACCAAGCCTCCCTTCTCAACAAAAGCAATCGAAGTAATCGTCCATCCGGGATGCCTTTCGATCAGTTGCTTAAGTTGAGCGACATTATCGCGACAAGCTTGGCTATCCGGTGACCACAAATAGAGTAGCGTCTTTTTGCCAATCAGTTGATCGGAATTGAACTGGCCTTCTGCGTTCGATAGGGGCTCAAGCGACATTGGAGGTAGCGGCTTGCCTTGGATCGCTTTGCGAGGCGCCGAACCCAGCCACGCTAGCACCATTACTCCCGTCAACATGAATGCCGCGCACAGCCCAAGAATTACAAAGGAGTTGAGTTGCGGTCGACTAACATGTGTGGGCTCGACCGAATTGGGTGTATGGTTCATCATCTGTAACTGGGTTAGTGAAGGATCCAGCGGAACAAGCATGTTAGGTCTATTATTGTTGTTTGCCAACGGGAGCCAGGAATGTCAGCCAGTAGCTGGGAAGTTGAATTGAAGTTCCATGTGCAAGATTCTCAGGCTATTGAGCGAAATCTAAGGCAAGTGGGATTTGTCGAAGTCGAGGTTCAGATCCACGAAGATCGTTACCTCAGGCATCCCTGCCGCGACTTTACAAAGACCGACGAGGCCTTTCGGATTCGGCGCGTCAACGACCAAGCAATGGTGACCTACAAAGGGCCACGGCACGCCGGTCCCGTGAAAACTCGCGAAGAGATCGAACTGGCCATCGATGCTTCGCAACTGGACCAATGGCAATTATTGGTCAGTCGACTGGGATTCCAACAGGTCGTCCCCGTCCTAAAGACGCGGCGTGTCTTCCGATGCGACACGGATCAATATGCGGAGATTCATGTGACCCTGGACGAGGTCCAGCAGCTCGGGAGTTTTGCCGAGATCGAGATCGTGGTTGCCCAGGCTGAGGAATTACCGAATGCCGAAAAAAGGGTATCCCAGCTCGCAAAACTGATAGGTTTGGAACAGTCACAACCGCGCAGCTATCTGTCGCTATTGCTAGAAAAATTGAGTTCGTGATTTGGCACGCTCGTTGCATTTCATCGCGTTCGAAACAATTTCGTCCCTGTCAGTTTGGCACGCGTGAATTAGCCGACTACAGGCATCACCAATTCGTACGGGAGAAAAAGCATGAACCAAACTAATTGCAATCGATCGGTTACGCCAGTTGAAGAGTTCACCACCGACATGGAGCGCATGTTTGATTCGCTGCTCGGTCGCACTGTCGGCAGCGTCTTGAGAAACTCCAGTCGCGAGAAGTTTCAGCCTCATTTGGACATCGTTGAAACGAACAGCGACTACGTCGTATCGGTTGACCTGCCTGGTGTGAAGCCAGAAGATGTCAAGGTAGAGATGGAAGACGGTCGTTTGACCATCTCCGGCAAGCGAGAAACTGTCACCGAAGAAAATGCCAAGAACGTACATCGCATTGAACGCACTCGCGGCAGTTTTCATCGCGTCATTTCGTTGCCTCGTGAAGTCGATGTCGACAAGATCGATGCGAAGTATGAACAAGGCGTGTTGCATGTGACGCTGCCCAAGTCCGCTGAGAAGCAGCCTCGCAAGATCGAAGTCCGATCGAGCAACTAGTTCTGTGACGAAGTTCGGCTTGGTACTAGCCGCCACGCGTTAGAGAGCGTCCCGCTTAGGCGGCCGGCGGCCGCTCTGAACTAGCCGCCATGCGTTAGCGTCCGGTTTCGACAGCATTTGAAAGCCGTTCCAGCGGAGTTTTCGATCAGGCTAAATCTGGTTTTAGTTAGCGACTGACATCAGGTCCAAAGCAACCGGAGCCTAACGGCTGGCGGCTAGTTATCCTAAAGCGGGACGCTATCGTTAGCGTCCCGTTTTGTCAGCATGATCGAACTTCAGAAACTACCTTCGGAATACTGCATCAGATCATAGTTGGTAAGCCAACTTTCTAAGAGCACTCCCACCTTCGCGTGAGAGTGCTCTTTTTTCTAACTCCTAACTCCTAACTCCTAACTCCTACTTCACGTAGGGCAAAAGTCAGCAAAAGCCACACGGAATGTGCCTGCGACTTTGTTGTGGGACGCTTACACTGCGGAAGAATCCTTGTAAAATGGGGAGTCTTCCCCTCCTACCCACCTGTCTTTCAAAGCTTCTTGAGCCACTTATGAGAACAATTCTCTATCTTTTGACTCTCTTCGCATCAATGTTATCGACTGCCGGATTAACGGCAGCAGATCGGTTGGTGTTCCATCCGCCCGGTAACGCGAACAATGCTAAGCACATTGTTCTAGTCGCCGGCGACGAGGAATATCGTACCGAAGAGTCGATGCCGATGCTGGCAAAAATACTTAGCCAAAAGCACGGCTTCAAATGCACTGTTCTGTTCGCGCTCGGTCCTAACGGCGCCGATTACATCGATCCCAACAACAGCTCGGGCATTCGCGGTTGGGACGCGTTGGCAGAGGCCGATTTGATGATCATTGGAACTCGCTTTCGCAAGCCGAGTTCGCAAGATGCAAAGTACATCGCGAACTTTCTGAACGCGGGCAAGCCGGTTATTGGGACTCGAACTGCAACTCACGCGTTTAATGGCGAGGGTGAGTTTGAAGGGCTCAAGTATGCTGACTTTGGACTCAAGATTCTTGGTGAGACATGGGTTAGTCACCACGGCAAGCACAAAGTGGAAGGGGCTCGATCGGTTGTTGAGCCGGGCAAAGAAAAGCATCCAATACTAAGCGGTGTCGCATCGTTCTTCGCGCCATCGGATGTTTACGGTGTAACGCACCTCACAGAAAGCGATGAAGTCTTGCTGCGTGGTGCAGTGACTGAGACACTTGACCCATCTTCAAAGATTACCGATAGCAAACAGAACCAGCCGATGCAAGCGTTGGCGTGGGTTCACAACTACACCAGCCCTAACGGAAAGAAACAAGGCAAGTCTTTTTGCACGACAGCCGGAGCTTCGGTGGACTTTGTTGATGAAAACCTACGTCGCTTGATCGTCAATGCATCGTACTATTTGACTGGACGCAGCGTTCCTGCCAAAGCCGATGTTGATTTTGTCGATCCATTTTATCCGTCGTTTTTTGGCTTTATCAATCAACCCGAGTACTTCAAAAAGTTGAACCTCAAGCCCGAAGATTTTGGCTTGGGTAAGAGTCCAAAGATTCCTGATCCCGCCGGTTCTCCTGAATGGAAATTCCGTCCTCAG
>CAYWNG010000686.1:0-3655 GCA_964458685.1 uncultured Pirellulaceae bacterium | reverse complement strand
GGCTAAATCTTGTTTTCGTCAACGACTAACTTCAAATCCAAAGCAACCGGAGCCTAACGGCTGGCGGCTAGTTTTCCAAATGGGGACGCTTTCTAACGCGTTGCGGCTAGTTTCCGAGAGTCGTTCTCTAAAGCAAATCGGATTCAAGCTTGATGAGTGCCGTCATCAATTGGTGCCAAGTTTGAATCAGCTCAAATACGTCCAATTGAACCGCGTCCGAACGATCAAAGCCTCGCTCGCTAACGGCAATAGTATTGTCCAGGTTGATCAATCCATGCACCATGGCAATCTCGCAACGATCTTCAGCACTCATTCCACGATCATCGTAAGCTGGCATGACATCGTTTAACGATCGATGGACCAACCAAAGGGCAGCAGCTTGAGCGTCAGCGGCTGTCATTACCATCTTTCGGTCGCCAGATTGAACGTAGTACTTTGCCATTTTAGGTTGCCTTCCATGAAGTGCGGGTATTGTTCTCTGTTGCCAATCTCTGATTGACATTAGTAGTATCGCGACCGTTCTGACAACTTTGGTCACAGGCCTGGAATTCGAGCAAAAAATCGGTTCTTTTCTAGCAATTCTCTCTCGGCACTGACGAACCATTCTATCTTGGCAAACACCAGTCGCCCTGAACGTCTATACGGAGCGAAGTCCAGCGTGGTCAAACCTGGCAGGAGGTTGACCTACTCGGATCGCCATTACGTCCAGCGCGAACGCTATAATGCCGTTTTCTGCGGCTATGGCGATCTTAAGGAGTTGAGACTGTGTCGAAATTCATCAGGCAGGGTTGGGGTAGCGTTGTACTTGTGATCGCTTCATTCGCGGCGTCGACAGTAGACTGTTGGGCTCAAGAACAAGCGGCTGAAGGCAGGTCGTCTGTAGCGATGAACTCGGCTGTAATCGCTTTCGAAATCAAGCCGAAGGAGCTGCTTGAGCATTCCATCGGCAAGTTCGTCTTTAGGAATGCGAAAGACGAAATTCGCAGGCTGTTAAATGCGGATCGTATTGAAGGCTTCTTCGCGTTGCCCAGCGATCCACTGATCTTGCAGAATATGTCCTACGATCAACGTATCCCGTTTGAGTTTGCGATGACTGTAGAATTTTCCTCTAAGTCAGATCGACTCTCAGCCCTCAACGACGATGTGCTTTCCAACTTGGAAAGAGTTAGCAGTAAAGGCAGGACGTACTACACCGTTCCGAGCGACGAATCGAACTTAGCTATGCTGGTCGGCGATACCACAGTCGAGATTGGTACTAGCAATTTTCTATTTCGCAAGCATCGCGAACTGATGACGCCGCGGCTTACAGAAGCTTTCGATGGCATCGGTCCGGCGCCTATAAGGATCGCCTTTGATGTTGGTGGAGCAAGTGAGTTTTTGAACGCCTTGGTCAATATGGCTCGAAAGCAAAAGCCGCCATTCTGGGCAATTCCCTTTCTAGACTTGCCCAAGAGAATCGAAATCGCAACGCTGTCGGTTGACCTGAGCAGAGCGGAACTCGCAAACTTCACAGGCCGCTCAGCCAACGCCAATGATGCAAAGTTCATTCGCAACATGCTGGAGTCGCTCGTTGGACTTTCGCGAATGAAAATGCGTGAAGAGAAGAAAGCTCAACCAATTGCAGAGCTTTTGCTGAAAGAGACAAAGATTGACACGAAAGAATCAACAACGACTCTAACTGTAAGCAAGCCTGAAAATCTGGATCAAGTTGTTTCGGAGAGCAGATAGCAAGCGGGCGATTCGCAAAGTTAGTTGCATTAGTTACTGTCAATAAAACTCGGTTCAAAGCCAACCATAATGCCGGCGTCACCAGGCAAGGCCATGGCGTAGTGCAGAGCAACCGTCCTGTCAGATCCACGATATTGGAATGTCAAGTTTTTTTGATCAGGCGATATCTTGAACGATCCTTGCACGTAGCCCGGCAATTGCAACAATGCGAGCTCGCCCAGTATCGATGGGTCGGGTTTCATCATCGTGAATATTGGAAATTGAACCGTCAACAATTCGCCCGGTTTAGCATTGGAAGTTGCTTTGAGAAGGATCTGCCGAGCCTGTGCCTGCTGTGCAGATGTAAGTCGCAGGTCCGCCCGAGACGACGAACCAGCGAAATCAGGCTTGAAGAAAGTGATCACCATCACGCCCAACAACCCTGGTACCAGCGAAGCACCAAATACCAACAATGGCTTAATGCACTGTTGTTTGTTCTTGGAAAGGAAGAATAGCCAATAGTACGGCACGAAAAGAACCATCAAGCCTTGCGTCGACGATTGAGCAAATCCCAATGCGATGAACCAAATGCGAGCCCAAAAAACGAATCCCAGCAAAGCAAGAATCACCAGCAGGATTGGAATCAAACAGAGAAACGAATTCTTGACGTAAGTCAGCGGAAGCGAAACGATGATTGCCAACGCGATGATTCCAGCAAAAATCGCAAGCTTATTCGCAAATGCTTTGACATCTGTCTGGCGACTTCTGGAAACGCTGGAGCTGCCAGCGAGGTATGTTGATGATCCCGCACTGGGATATTGGAGGTTACCGCTTGCCGCGTACCCGCCATCGATTGGCGGAAGTCCCATTCCGTCTGTCGAGAATGGATCTACTGCGTTCGACGAGTTGGTGGTTGGCGGATTGCCGTTTAGCGGATTGACCTTCGGCCTTTGACTTGGTCTGCTAGTCTGTTCGTTTGGCAATGAGGACAACGGAGCTTTCGTAGTCGCATTTACATTGTTGCTTTGGCTCGGTTCATTTGAAGAGGTTGACGCGAGCCGCATCACCTTTTGACACTTAGGACAGGCGAACTTTCCAGCAGGTTGCGGATCAACCTTAAGGCGCGTGCCACACCCTGGGCATATGATTACGGGCATCTCAAATACCTTACGACGAAAGATTATGTGAGCCGTAATTCTAGCATCAGAAAGTTCCACGGCGTGATCTACCCCAACAAAATCTGCCTCCTTCTGCCGCTTCTCGCTGATTGCCAGAAGCGAAAACGATTGTAGCGTCCCTCGCGTACATGTAGGCCAATAATGAGTTGACCGATTCTCGGTCGTTGGTTGAGTCCCGCGAAACTTGCGGAACCTTGCGGAGAGCGATCCATTCGCGAATTTTTTGCAGGGTGAGTGAAATGCAATATCTCGCGTACGTACTGCTTTGCAGTGTTTTGCTACAGCAGAATTCACCAGTCTGGCTTTTTCGCTCAACTGACTCTGTTCGCAATAGAAGAAACGCGAGGTTTTGGGCTTCGCCCCCAAAAACCCAATAGCTCAACGTCAAAACTAACACTTCGGGTTTTAAAGAAGAATCGACAGCTCACCTGACCTAAATTTCATTCGGTTCGGCGAAGAGGTCCAAGAATGGGTGGTTCGGTTCGATTAGGTGCCAGCCTCGGAAAAACCTGTTTACCGAGTTCGTTCCAAATTCCCCATACCAAGGTGACCTCTGCTCTTCTCTGTTCGCGGCCCCCGAGTGTTCCCCAGGGCCAAGTGAGCTGTCGTCTATAATTTACACTGCAAGCACCGTGCCATTTTGTTGCGGCCTACCGATTAAGCCTGTAAAGGTTGGCTTGGTGAGGTTATAGTTTTACCCTTGGAAATCACCCAACCGCGGCGTTGCGACTCTGCGACCTCTGCTGCGCTGCTGGGCACAAAGTTTCACA
>CAYWNG010000685.1:0-3657 GCA_964458685.1 uncultured Pirellulaceae bacterium | reverse complement strand
GTCGTTGCATGCCGCTTAGTTTCGGTATCGCTTTCCCAACTTCATCCAGCGTCGGACCTGGTTGTAACGGCAGCTCAGTCTGTCCCATGGTTGTGCGAAGCGTGCTACTGAGCGACTTCATCTCGGAGGCGATTACTTGCCTGACTGCCTCGGCCAAGATATCGCCGTACTTCGAAGCCAGTGAAGTTGCTTCGGCATCGTTACCGCGGATTCTGGGCAGCGGATTAGCATCACCTCCACAATTCTGCATGAACATGGCCACCGCTTCGGGATATTGCCGCTCTAGGGCAATCTGCGCGAATCCTGAATAGTCGCCGTTGATGCTCAATCCACCCAAGGCTGTTGTGTGACACGAGTAACCGAAGAGAATCCCTTTGATCTTTCCAGCCGCTTTGACGACAAGCACAGGTACATCGTGATCGACTGGTCCGCCCAGTGATCGACTTGCTGGTCCACGCGCGCGACGACGATTGACGGCGATGCCCGCTAAGCCTTGTTCAAAAGTCAGTTCTGCTGGTTCCAGCGCGGCGATGGCGGCGGCGATGACTTCACGATACTTCTGATACACCAGGGCCGTGTATCGATCTCTGGCCAAGGACTCTTCCGAGCTGAGTTCATAGTACAGCCACAAGACATCCTCGGTCACCGGACACGAGTGATTGTGCGAACTGTTCAGTATCAGCCGATCGCGAGAGAGCCCGTGAGTTTCCAGTGCGTCTTTGGCGATGACTGCTACCATCTTATCGCTCAAGCCAACCAAGTCCGCGGTCACGAGCACGGAGAGCTTCCCCGAATCGTCGCGAAGAGCCAGCGCCTTGAGCCAGATCGCATGTTCGACGCGTTGCGACATGCGAGTCTTACCACCGTAACCAGCCAGCGGTACGGATTCTTTAGGAGTGATGTCCGCCTTGGCCAGCCCTGCTTGCCATTGTGCAAACACGGCCGGCGTCGTTGCGTTCCATGTTAGAAGCATCAGCAGCGTGGATAGAACCAGACGTTGCGTTGAGTAGACTTCGAAGGTCCCCCGTGAAGGCGTGCGTTCGGCCAGCAATAGCATCCTGATACCCTTCAATAATAGCGTCACGAACGGCGCTGGCGTCCTGCCGGTGCTTATGTTGACGGATCAGATCTCGTATGAATTCGCTGGGCGTCGTGTACAGCGTGCCATCTCCTGAGTTCGCATCGACGAAGGAGCGTAAATCGTCAGTTAGCAATAGTTTTATGGATGAACTCATGGTTTCGGTTCCCTTCATCAATTGGATCAAGTTCTGTGAGGCAACCAATCTGACCTTCCAGAACTTCCGATTGTAACGCTTAAGCCGTTAAAGTTGACTCTTTCTTTTACGGAATTGTTGCCAGAAAGCATCACTGGTTCTAGTTCGTCTGGCATAGTTTCAAGTGCGTTAGTTCTTAAAGGAAATCGATCCATGTCGCCCTCCAATTTCATAGCCAGCTCGACTACTTGGAAGCTATTGGAAACTACTGAAACTCCAGCCGCTTTAGTGCTACTGGGGGCAGGACTGACGCATCCGGTCCCGGAAGTCCGACACGCCAGCTTAAAGTCGCTGATCGTTCGCAACAGCGATACAGCAAACATGCTGATTTTGACGCATTGGAATGTCTACGACGCCAATGACCACGCGCTTCTGCGATCGCACGCTGCTCAATTTGCATCTGCTGTTCGAACGCTGCTCTCCCGAGGTTCCATGGCGATCAAGAGCATGATGCTCGAGGCCATTTCGCAGCTCGACTTGTGCGAATCGGTGGATATGCTTTTGGAACTGGCCATCAATTTAAAGCACCCTCTCAATGAACAGGCGGGCGAGTGCCTGCTGGCCATGTGTCGTACATGGGGATCGGCCAGTCGCCACGGTGAGACTCGTGGAGCAACACAACGACCGACTCTTGTGCAGATGCTGCACAATGAACTGCTGCGGAATCCGAGAAACGATCTAATCATGAAGGCGTGGCTCTCCGTGGTCCACTGGGAAGACGGTCAACAGCGCAGCCTGCTAGCCGATACCAGCAACACGGCTTACTCGAGCATGCTCAAGGCCTTTAGCGAGACGAATGATCCAGGTGCGCTTCAGTTGCTAGCCGGCTACTTCTGGCGATCGACGACTCCTGCAAGCATTCACACAACAATCTCCGAACAAAAGAGCCCTGCTCTAGCTATCGAGATGGCCAAGCTGGTCTCCGATGAGCAGCTTGAAGCTGTCCTCTACCGACTGCGTACCGCCAAGCCGCTTCGCTGTGTCGACAACATCGACTTCGATCAAGTCTCACTGGACCGAGCTACACAGCGTCGATTGCTATTGATCATTTCCGCCGGTCGTGAAGACATTCGCTGGGCGTTGGCTCGATGTACGGTACTGGCAAAAGGAACAAGTGCGGAATCGCGTCGACTGGCCACCGAAGTCCTACATTGGATTCGCCCGGTGAGTCTTGAGAAATTGATTTCGATCATGCAGGACGACTCGATCAGCGGTGGCCAAGAAGCCTATCGAGCTATCCATGAAGTGCTAACTTGGCTCAAACATCCTTCGGTGCCTTTGCGTAAGGCATCGATTCAATTCTTCAGCGAGTTCAACGTAGAAAACCTACTGAAGCAGATCAACTTTTGGCCGGCTCGCATGTGTCGCGTGATGGCTGAGATCGTTTCGGTAGTCGATTCCAACAAGCTGGCGACTTTGAACGCTCATCTCGCGAGCCCGGCACCCAAGAAGCGAATCGCTGCCTTGCAGGCCGTGGAGTATTTGAACTGTGCTACGGATGTACGCGATGCGGTGCTGGGCATGTTGCATGATCCAAGAATCGAAGTCCGCGTTCGAGCCATCGATACTCTGAGTGCTGCCAACGATGTGAGTTTGCAAGAGCTGATTCCGACTCTGTTGGGCGATGCCAATACGGATGTCGTCGACGCTGCTAATCGAGCTTCGAAACGTATCGAGCGAATGAACTCCTCGCAATCCTAACTAGCAATCCTAAAGGCAAAATCATGATTCTGTTTGATGAAGAAGGTCCGGTAGCCTTCACACTATCGAATGTGAAGCCGACAGTGATCAATGAAGCAGCGCTGATTGAAAAGGATGGCTTTGATTATTCATTGATCTGGATGCCCGCGTTGGGACTGTGCGTCTTGGCCGGCTTGATCCGCTTGGGGTTCTACCTCTATCGTCGTCAGCAGCTCAAGTACAAGTCGAATGATCCGGTGGTGCTATTTCATGAGTTGTGCCACGCCTATTCGCTCAGTTGGTCACAGCGTCGTGCCTTATTGAAGTTAGCCGAGATTCGCAAGACTGCTAATCCATGTCTCGTTATCTTTGATGCAGCGTTGTGGCCAGACTTCAACGATCCGCTCGTCAGCCGGTCGTTGGCGAGTAAGCTGTCGGAACTTCATCGAATGCTGTTCCGGCCGATCGCTCCGGTTGAAGCTAAGTCGAGTTAGGACAAACTGAACTGTTTGACGGTTGTATTCATAACCCGAAGCGTTAGTTTTGAAGCTGCGCTTTTGGGTTTTAGGGGCGAAGCCCTGCCCGTTTACCTAGCCCAGCCTGTAGGGCTGGGTACGCAATTCGCCATAAAAACAAAGGGCCAACGGCCCGCCGGTTTGCGTGCAAACCGGCGGGCCGTTGGCCCTGGACCTAATCATGTTCC
>CAYWNG010000684.1:0-3663 GCA_964458685.1 uncultured Pirellulaceae bacterium | reverse complement strand
GATAGGCATAGAGAACGGCCACCACGGTCAAATAGATTTTGCTGACAAGCATGTGTACCAATCCTCAATGTTAATCGCCCTTAAAAAGTCAAGCCGTGGCTATTATAGCGATTGGTCTAGCCGCAGAGAAAACCCATTACGGACGATAGATTGGGAAGATTCCAACGGCAGCCTCCGGTATTTGAGACAATTCAACGCCTCCGCAAGCGTGGGTAATCTGCTCCTCCCAACGGCTTCGGGTTATGATTAACCGAGTCTAAAGAGTGCGTCCAAGGGCGATTGAGTCTGACTGAATGAACGTTGTACACCTATCCATCCTTGCCGGGCTAGCCGCCATATCGATTCCGATGTTGCTGCATATGCTTGGCAAGCGTCAGCCACAGTTGATCGACTTTCCAGCTCTGCGCTTTGTCCGTCAGACTCAGCAGGATCACAGCAAGAGTTGGAAACTGCGCCACTTCTTGTTGTTGCTGTTGAGAATTTTACTGATCGCGGTACTGGTCTTTGCACTTGCGAGGCCTCGAGTCCATTCGGCGGCGATGGGAAGTGTCATCGGTATTTCCGGTCTGGTCATCTTGGCGATCATCGCAAGTCTAGCTGCTGCCATTGGCTGGGCTTCTCGACGACCGATCGCGGTGTGGGGCGCTGCAGCGCTAATCGCATTGGCGTTATGGCTGGGCAGCGCCGCTTGGGGATATCGCACGATCGCGCAAGGCCCTGCTCTGCCGACCTCCGATACGACAGCTCCCGTCGCTGTCGCAATGATCTTGGATACCAGTCCATCAATGGGCTACCAAGCTCAGAATCAAACGCGATTGGAAGCCGCTAAAGATATGGCCGCGTGGTTACTCAATCGCTTGCCGGTGGACAGTCATGTCGGCGTCTTCACGGGTGTCCCGATTGGGTCATTGTCGCAGAGCCCACAGGGCGCGAACACGCAGATCTCAAGAATCGAAGGCACTACCGAACGCGTTGACCTATTGGATCGGCTCCGTATGGCCATCGATCTTGTGCTTGAAGATCAGCTTGAACGACGCGAGATTTACATACTCACCGACATGAACTCGGCAGCCTGGGGGGCCGCGCAGGATGAACTCACCAAGCAAATTGAATCGGTCAAAGGCCAAGTGCTGATTCAAATCGTCGATGTCAGTGCGCCTCAAACGCTAAACTGGCAATTGGGCGATCTAAAAGTTGACTTCAATTCAGTCCCGGTGGGCGGTGACATCACTGTTCGGGTTCCCGTAACGCAAGCGACCGAAGGAAAGCAGGCAGCCAATTCTGTGACGGTCGAACTTTGGCAAGAGGCCATCGATCCTAAACTTCCTGTCCTCAAGAGCGGCAAATTGCAGTTGCCCGACAGCTCAGTCGTCGCGCGGCAAGTTGTGAACTTCACCAGTGATGGAACGATCGAAGTCGAACTTTTGGCAAAGAAGCTGACCGAAGGCACTCATCATTTCACTGTCAAGCTGGACAAGAATGACCCGCTATCGATCGACAATCAACGCTTCCTTACGGTTACTGCCAAGCGTCAACAACCAACCTTGATCGTCTCGAATAACGAAAGTGCTTCGCAAGTCTTAAGGCTATTGCTGGACCCTAATGCTATTTCCGAAGCTGGTCAGGGCCAAAACTCACTGATCACCACCATCACCTATGGTCAACTTCCGCAAGCAACTCTTACCCGATATTCGGTTATCGCGCTTTACGATCCAGGCTCGCTTGCTGCACATGTGGTTCAAGCCCTGCGCGAGCATGTCACGGGCGGCGGTGGATTGATGATCATTCTCGGCAGGACTCTTGAACCTGTCGCAGCGACCGTAGATACTCTGCCGATCTCCGAGCTTTTGCCAGGCACTGGGGCTCAGGTTCTAACTCGGCCGACTTCTGATCGTCAAGCGTTCTGGAATCCAGTCGCACCGACACATCCCGTTTACCAAGACTTGGATTTCCCCGCGAACGATGTCGCTTGGCAGTTGATGCCCATTTATCGAAACTGGTCATTCACTGCGTTTAGGGAAAACGTCCAAGTACTCGCTTCGGTTACAGGTGTTGAATCGCCGCTTTTGACGATGCAGAGCGTTGGACAAGGGCAAGTACTGACTCTAACGACGCCGATTCCCGAATTTGAACAGACGAATAAGCCGCTGTGGAATGAGTTGTGGATCTCCGAACAATATTTTTGGGCCTTTGGTGTACTCTCAGGTAGTTTGCGAACGTTAAGCGGGGCGAACCAATCCTCATTGTCGTTCCAAGCGGGAAGCAATGTGACCTTGCCAAACGACGCGAATCTTTGGCCTCGAAACTGGGAGCTCTACACGCCGCGAGCCGAACGTTTTTCTTTGGAAGCTAACAACGGCGTGTTGCCGACAGGAGCCCACAGCGATGTAGGCACCTACTATCTTCGCGCTAACCGCGGAGGCCCGGTGACGCGAGGATTCTCGGTAAATGTCGAGTCGGCTGATACGCTGTTACAGAAGATCGATGTTGCGACATTGGATAACGTACTAGGCAAAGACACCTATCACGTCGCTCGGCAGCAAGAAGAGATCGAAAGCTCGGTGGGACAAGCCAGATTCGGAAGCGAGCTATACCCGCTGCTGATGCTGTTCGTCGCGGGAATCTTTCTCGCCGAGCAGTTCATGTCGAATCGCTTTTACAAAATTCAGTTTCGCGTAGGAAAGGCAACTTCGTAGATGTTGAACCTTTTCACCGATACGATTCCACTGGCAACCTTCGAGCTCTCGCTTGAGCCCATCTTTGGTTGGTGGGTAGTCGCCGTACTAGGCGTGATCACTTTGACCAGTGTTTGGCTAACGCTGAATACCTCTGGAATTTCGCGATCAGGTCGATTGACTTTGGTCACACTGCGACTGTTGGCAACTTTGGTGTTGCTACTGGGTTGGCTGCGCCCAGCAATTCTCTCCGAGGGCTATCGCGAGACCGAAGGTGCCATTGCCGTCTTGATGGATCGCAGCGCGAGCATGACTCTGCCGAGCGACAGTGTGGGCAAGTCTCGTTGGGAAGTTCAACAAGAGGTGTGGAGCGCCATCGTCTCAGCCACCGATCTCAAACTCGGCGGCTCGCAGATCATTCCTTACTTCTACGACAAAGATCTTCAAACAGTCAGCCAGGGCGACTTGCCATCGCTTTCCACGACATTTTCCACGCCGCCAGCGGGACGAGTGACCGATCTTGGGCACGCACTGGCAGAGATCAATCGAACGCAGGTCTTACCACCACTGCGAGCGGTCGTGTTGATCGGCGACGGTACGCAAACTCGAACTCCACCACTGAGTGATCCACTGCTAGTCGCTCGACAAATGGCTCAGCTCGACCAGCCAATTTACTTCGTTGGCATTGGCAGCAAGGGGGAAAGTAACCAACTTCGCGACGTAGCACTAGAAGGATTGCCCGAGCAGATCACGGCGTTCGCCAACAAACGAGTCACCATTCCGATCGTGGTGAACACGCAAGGCATGCAGGGGCAAAACGTCGAGGTAACGCTGACGCTCAAGTCTCGCAATCAACCCGATGAAGTGCTTTTCAATCGCATCGTTCGCCCGAATCGCGCGGCAGAAAAACTGGCAATCGACTTCCCAGCTCAACTCAAGGAGGCCGGCGATTACCTGCTAATCGCGCAGGCGAATGCAAAAGAAGCGA
>CAYWNG010000683.1:0-3664 GCA_964458685.1 uncultured Pirellulaceae bacterium | reverse complement strand
ACCGCAAGCCATTCGAAACGCACTTCGCGGACGTATTGATCGCGACAACGCCACCGCGCACTTTGGTGGCTTGAACCTAACGACTCAGCAGCTTCGCAGCGTCGAGCGTATTGTGCTGACCGGTTGCGGAACTAGCTGGCATTCAGCCCTTGTCGGTGAGTACCTATTGGAAGAGCTAGCCCGCATTCCGATTGAAGTTGAGTACGCGAGCGAACTTCGATACCGCAATCCGCCGATGGACCCCAACACGATTGTCTTTGGGATCACGCAAAGCGGCGAGACAGCCGATACGTTGGCCGCACTTCGAGAGATGAAACGCAAAGGCCATCATACTTTGGCTATCTGCAATGTCATCGGCAGCAGTATCGCTCAAGAGGCCGATGGCGGGATCTACCTGCACGCTGGACCTGAGATTGGAGTCGCTTCGACGAAGGCTTTCACATCTCAGCTTACAGTGCTAACCATGTTGGCTCTTTACTTTGGGCGTTTGAGACACTTGAGCTTCGAAGCTGGCCAACGCATCATCAGTCAGCTCGATAAGCTGCCTGAGTTGGTCGAGCGATCCTTGGAGTGTCACACTCTAGTAAAGCAGATTGCCGAGCAATACTCGGACGCGACCAACTTTTTATATCTCGGTCGACAGTTCAACTTCCCGACAGCGCTCGAAGGTGCTTTGAAGCTGAAAGAGATCAGCTACATTCACGCCGAAGGCTATCCAGCCGCTGAGATGAAGCACGGTCCAATCGCGCTCGTTGATGAACTCACTCCAAGCGTCGTGATTGTGCCTCAGGGGCCAGTTTACGAAAAGGTTCTGAGCAACCTTCAAGAGGTCAAAGCTCGCAGTGGTCCGGTGATCGCGATTGTGGATCACGACGATCCGCAGGTTCAACGCTTGGCCGATTCGATCATTCACATACCGCAGTGCGAAGATTTCTTGCAGCCGATCGTGGCCTCGATCCCATTGCAGTTGCTAGCCTATGAAATCGCCATTCTTCGCGGGTGCGATGTCGACAAACCGCGAAATCTTGCGAAAAGTGTGACCGTTGAATAGTCTGTCAGGTACCATCTAATCTAATCGATACGCCCCTTTTCTTGTTGGAGATGCTTCTCATGAGTAACAATCTAGGTCTTAGCTACAGTGCCAGAAAAGCTCTGTGTGTTCAATTGGGCGAAGGTGCCGGAACAGAGATCGCAAATCTGCTGCAACGCATGGCAGCACAAATCGAAGAGCTGAAACGCAACAAAGTCAATGTGACTCAAGTTGTCCCTGGCGTAGCCAACGCGCGAGACCAACGACTCGATGCTCTGATCGAAGGCGAGACCTTCTAGGGTACGACGACACTCCCTGTCGTCCTGTCCCAGTGTGCCACGCCAGTCCCTTGGCGTATTGTCTTAGTGTGCCACGACACTCCCTGTCGTATTGTCTTAGTGCGCCACGACACTCCGTGTCGTATTGTCCTACTCTTAAAGACTCGTAAAGACGCCAGGGACTGGCGTCGCACAATAAATCAGTACGCCAGGGACTGGCGAGGCACACTACGACGGAACGCCACGGAGTGTCGTTGCACACTGCTCTACCGAGCTGCCACGACACACACTTCGTGGCGATTGTGGCCAAGCTGCCGGACCTTGACGCGACCAAATCCCCAACTGCTGATTCGATCGAGGTAATCGTCCAGTTGGTCCAACAGTTCGTAGCTGGATAGCTTCAAAGTCAGAATCAGTCCTTGAAGATTCGACGTTGGATACACAGCGATATCACCAACGCAATCCAGCGTGTAGTTAGGCGCGACGTTGGCATCCGCAACCAGCCATTTGAACTTGGCGTAGTTACGTCGCTTAACCGCCGATGTCTTCGATCGCCAATGTTCAAATCGCGGATGTTGCAGGAGCAATGGATCCATCTCAGCCGGATCAACGCCGGTTACGAACATCCCCATGTCCAGAAGTCGCTGAGATGCTCCACCGGGTGCGCTACCGATTTCGACGATCTGATCACCAGCTTCGATGGGAAGGCCACTCCATGCAAGTGCTTCGGCCATTTTGAGATAGGCTCGACTAATCATCCCTTCGGGGGCAGTCACGGGGTAGACTCCGCCGGGCCAACAACTGGAAATGTCCTCAGCGGTGTGCCAACCCATGATCCATCGATTTGGGTCCACAACCACACAATCAAGAACGAGATCATTCAGGTCGGCTGTTTGATTGGCTGGGACTGTGTCGCCCAATGCGGTTTGTAGGCTGCGGGCAATCTCATCAGCTACTGGACTTGGACCGGGCTCGAAGCCAAACTGACCGGTCTCGTAGCGATCACGTTCGAAGACATGCAAGCGCTTCCACTTGTTGCCGACTAGCTCAGTGGCCTTTTGCGTCAGCTCTTCAGAGCTATCTCCACTGACTTGCCCCAAGACCCAGCCTGCCAGCCGAATGAGTGGGTGCACGGGAAGGTGAGTTCGACCGGTGACCTTAAAAGTTAGTAATCCAGGCCTAGAAAAAGCCAGGCGAAAAGGAGAGTTTGGGTAAAGCAAGAACTGCTTGATCACCCCCTCGCTGCCTTGTTGGCAAACCAAAAAAACGAACTCTCTGGTAGCTATTCTGGAGGAAGTACTCAAATAATCCTGGACGCCGGTCGGGGTCATCATCTATAACATACGGTTTCGTGGAGTTGGCAAAGATCCGTGTGATCTCAAAGCTCTGTCCAAGGTTATAGTTGGAATTGAGTGAAATCACAGTCGCGCAGCAGCAAATAGCCGCTTTTCTGCCACCTTCATCAATATTCAGACTCGACAATTCCTGTCGAGCCTGCGAACACACTGGAACCTTTATGTCGAAAAAAGAAGAAGCATTCGAAGTCGAAGGCACTGTCACACAAGCCTTAGCCAATACGCGGTTTCGTGTCCAATTGGATACAGGCACTGAAGTTTTGGCCCACGTCGCTGGAAAAATGCGTAAGAATTTCATTCGAATTGTGCCGGGTGATAAAGTTCGCGTTGAGCTTTCCCCCTACGATTTGACCAAAGGCCGCATCGTTTTCCGCGAGCGATAACAGTCGCACTCGAATGCGCATCGATGATTCCGGACGTACTCTGGAATTGTGCGCCGAAATCTGAATCTACTGCGCCAAACTTTGCCTGAATTTGGGCCAGTTAGCTTCGTTCGCAGGAAAGGTCATCTGGTCAGACCTGCGGGTACCCGTTAGCTTGTTGTGGTCGATCGGATTCGATCCGCTATTGTTGTCTTTCTGACGGCATTCAAGCAGAACCAATGTTGCCACCATTTAGGGGTAACAATCTGTCAAACTATCACTTTGTCTTGGAGATTTGTATGAGAGTTAAGCAATGGTTGGCGTCCGCAGCCTTAGCCGTAGCGGTTTTCGCTGGGCTAGTCGTCCCATCAATGGCGCAACAATCTGCGGCACCCGTTGCCACAGTCGTTATCGCACCTGTCGAAAGGACTTTGGAAGACGTGGCATGGCTGATTGAAGCTGTGAACGTTCCTGGCTTTAGTGGCCTTGTTAAAGTCATGGGTGATTCCTACACAACGGGCTTGGACAAATCTAAGCCGATGGGGGTCATCGTTACTCTTGAAGAAGGCATGCCCAAAGCGCTCGTCTGCCTTCCAAACACAAACCACAAAGAGTTCTTCGAGAAGCTTTCAGAAGCCA
>CAYWNG010000682.1:0-3666 GCA_964458685.1 uncultured Pirellulaceae bacterium | reverse complement strand
AGTGCAGATCGCCCCCAGTTCGCCAAACCTGGTCGACCTTCAGGCTTTGGCTCAATCGTGGACGGGTGCTGGAATTATCGAGAAAAGCCGATTCTTTTCACGATTGCGATTACCCAACGAGTTGTCGATCACCGTGTTTCGGGATGGTCGCGCGATCGTGGAAGGGACCACGGATCTCGCAGTGGCTCGATCGCTTCAAGCAAAGTGGATCGGTGGATAATTGTGAATTTTTCCCCCTTGGCTGTATCCAGGCCGCAATTACGGTTTACACTGATTTCTTCCCCTTAACAGCGATTGGTTGCGACCACATCAATGTGATTTGTTCGCGCCTTGCTTCTAATTGCGGACAACCTCTCTCATGCGTTACGCCTTTCGACTTGCAGAGCTTCTGGGTCACACACCTGACCGACGCAAACGCCCTGGTACCATCAAATCCATCGTTGAGCATACCGGCTTGGACCGTCACCAAGTCGCGTCCCTGTTAAAGAACGAAGCGAAGTACATTCCGCTTGAAGCACTTTCGCGACTGTGCGATTACTTGATCGATCATGGCCATGCCACTGCGGACCAACTCCCTGGTGCACTGTTCTCGGTGCAAGCCGAAAACTTTTGGGAGCTGTTAGCCCGACGCGGCGACGTCGAAATCTGTGTCGGTGTCCGGCAAGGCGAAGGGGATAAGACGCCTGAGAATGCTTGGATCGTTGCATCGGATTCAGTGTTGATCGGAGAACTGCTTAACGGCGTCTCCACACTCGGTGGCGCTGCGAAGCATGTGAAGGCACCGATTGGCCCCGAGGGCTTGCCTAAGCCGGTGGATGTACCCACTCCAGATCGCTTGCAGCAGACGTTGGTCTGGAGCCCAGGCATTGTGCCTCACGCCGAAGCTCGCACGCGAGCCGAAGAAGTCTTCACCAGTTTCACCGAAGCTCAAGGCGACCGTGCACTGGTTTGCATTGGTAGTGTGAAGAGCAACCCGGTCGTTGAACTCGTGTTCGCCGATGCCTTTGGTTGCACACCCTTCGTCACCGAAGACGATGTCGATGACACCTCAGCGCGAGCCTGTCCGTTCTTCTTGCGTTATCGCGATAAAGACCCCAAGCCAGATGGTGCCTCGGCAGGAACACGACTGAGCAAAAATGAAGACGCGCCCAAGCCAGGCTTCTACTACGAGAAGGACGACCAGACGTGGACCTGGGCCGGTGGTGCGGGCAAAGATCAAGCGCTCGTGTTCTACATCTTCCGCGAGCCGTTAGGTCGCCTGGATATGGTGCTTAGCGGATTCTCGGGGCGTGCGACACGTTTGTTAGCCAAGACGCTGGCTGTTCGTGGTGAAGAGTTTTGGCCACCGATCTATGAATCAGGCGGCTTGAAGGTCGGCGCTTACATCGTCCAGTATGAAGATGAAGCCGGTGACAATCATCGCGATGCCTTGTTACAGACGTATGAATCCGCTGCGGCCAAGATCATGCCTCTGCCTACCAAAGCGATCGCACGCCGTATGGCAAGGCTATAGAAAGCCGGTAGTGGGCTTCGCAAGAACTCAGTCCCTCCGGTGCAGCGATTAGTTCAGGACTGATAGGAACTCTTGCGAGTCCCGCCACGGAGCGGCGATAAGAAACAGGGACAGCTCGGCATGCGATCTAAAAACGTGAGCAGGCCGAGCATCATAATCCACTCGAATAAGAAGAGATTCATGATCGATTCGATGGCAAGGTGAAAGACGATACCGAGCACAATCGCAAATCGTCGTGTGGGCTTAAGCCACAGCAGGACCGGCAGGCTTAACTCGATCGCCAGGCCTAACCACGTAGCCCACTGCATCATCCAGGGCGTTTCAGTCCAAACGGTCGGCAACCAGTGACGTCCACCGTAGTGCTCCATCCGCGAGACATAAAACATCGCTGAGCCATCCCACCAGCTTTGACCCGCAAGCTTCGAGATGCCAGCCGACAGATAGATCATCGTCATCTGGATCTGCACCAGCCGCAAAGCCTTGACATTACCCACAACTTTCGACGTTAAATTGCATTAACGAGGCGCATGCCGTCAAGGAGCGATTGCATCTTTTGAAAGCCACGCCAGATCGTTATCCAGCCTGGCTCGCCGTCATGCTTGCGTCCAAGAAACCCACCTAGCTTGGCAAGCTCGCGGAAAAACTCGTACACCGTCAAGCCCGTGAGTGTTAGCTTCGGGCGAGCAAGCTTTAAGCACTTTAACCAGCTTGCGGGAACATGGGTGGCTGCTTTGGCATTGGGTTGATTGCGCCCGATCAGTTTCAACTGAAACAATCTTGTGCCAAGGACACTGATCATGCCAATCAATGGTTCCAATCGGTCGGCTGTTCGCAACGCGTGTGACTCGATACTACACGCCGACTTAATGACTTTGTGATACTCTTCGATCAACCAGCGATGCTCGTAATCCTCAACTACCTGCCAAGCATCTTCAAAACTGTTAATCGGTAGACTCGTTAACAACACCCAGCAAATTGGCTTTGATCCTTTTTCTACACCAACCTCTTTGACCACAACGGCATGCATCGCAAGTTGCTTAACGCCGCATTGCTTCACCCACTTACTGTTCAGTTTTGGTGGCGGGTAGATTACTCGGACCACTGACAACTCCATTTTTGCCGTGCGTGCTGCAACACCTTCGCGGCTTCGCAGATTCAACTCATAGGTCCCCAGGAGATGAGCATTTTCGATCGCCTGATCCAGTTGCATCGCCTGTCCATCCTCGCAAAGTACACTACGGTTTAGCTTTGAGGCCCGAATAACCCAGTCAATGTTGATGAGTTTGAGATGACACATGGCCTCGAAATTATCTCCCCCTCGATCCCATACATGAATCCATTGACTGCCTTCAGGAGGGGCACCGACCGAGTCAACCAAATTTCCCCAAACATCGCTTTCACGAGCTCTCGCTAAACGTGCAGCACGAGTCTCGCCCTTTGGTTGATGCTTACGGTAGTGAATCAATGCCCCCGCAGTGCCAACAATCTGTTTGTCTCCAGAATCAAACATCAAGCAACTGTGAAGCTGCATACCACGACCAACCCCATCGCCCAAAATTCCCAATCCAGTCGTAGCTTTGTGCGAATAGTGATCGATGTCTGTCGTATCACATATCAGTAGATAGCGACCAGGTTTTGTTAGCCGCGTTTGCTGCCAATGCTTCTCGCAGACATTCTCAAACGTCACATTCTTGTTACTGAAGAATCGATAGGCTGCTTTCACATCAGCCCAATCGACGTTTTGCTCAGGAATGGATCCCTCAGGTTTTGCAAGCATGTTGCTGGCGATCTTAGTCAATCTCTCTGTCCTTCGTTTATCCCCCAAGCTGCAATCGCCAAAGCTCTTCGCAACCCACTGGTCATTGTCCAGAATTTTCATCCACGACTCCATTCAACCATTGACCCGCTGGACTAGACACTCCCTGGTACTGCCATGCGTAAAGGACGAGCCTCTATCCTGGCTCGTGCCATATCCTTGCCCGCATGTCACGAAAGTGAATACGGTGCTCAATGCTTGCAAAATGCTAACCAACCATCTCGCAAGAGTTTGCGACAAAAATCATTTGTCTCCAACCGCATGGAAATGTGGGTAATGTCAAGGCCAACGGCCTGGGGACTGGTCGGCCTTCAGGAATCCGCAGGGCCAACAGCCC
>CAYWNG010000681.1:0-3670 GCA_964458685.1 uncultured Pirellulaceae bacterium | reverse complement strand
ACAACCCAGGGTACGATTCGCGTTGCCGCGTAATGAAGTAGCCTGGATCTGCTCTTTGCAGGGCCTCACGTTCGGTACCACGGTTCTCGACCACGGCAATCGACCAAAGTTCTAGCCCAAGATTCTCGACCAGGACGTTCGCGCTTCGTTCGCTGCTGCTTGCAGTTCGGTTGGGCGAAGGTAGCCTCTGATTGCACGAAATGACTGACTTGGGGCGATTCTTAACGATCTGGGGAATTATCTCGGTCTAGGTCAAAGTCCGAGAAGCTCGACCACCTCACAGATCTGAGTCGGGGAAGGGATTCCTCTTCAGTGGGCTCATGCGACTAAAGCCATCAAGGGGCAATTCACTCGCATTTATCAGAAGCCGACTCCTGGCAGCCAGCAAAGTGCGCAACGCTCGCACAACAGTTCCAGCTATGCTCAGCCTGCATTGGTGCGCTAATCTGAAACCAAGATAAGTTGTCAATGTCGCCATTAAGATTCGACGATAGTGCAAGCATTGGTGGAATGCTCGCAGCGGAGTAGCTGTTCTAGCCTCAGACAACCCTCTAGGTTCAGAACACGGGTACAAAAAAATCCCCATTACCCAATGGAAGATCCAGCTTCTCGATTCCCTCGGCAGTCAGCGATTGTCCGAGCCAGCTACTTAAGAGCCCCACACACCAGCAGAATTCAATGGATTGAAACAACCAAGGAAGCCCTCGACAAGGAGTGATTTCATGTTGGTGCTGTCGCGACATATAGACGAGAGCATCATGATCGGAGATGACGTTGTCATCACGGTAGTCGACATACGCGGCGATAAAGTGCGATTAGGAATTGAAGCCCCACAGGCTATTCCAGTACATCGCCAAGAGGTTTACGAGGCCATCAAGCGAGAAAATCAAAAGGCTGGACAAATTCAGCCTGGCGAAGTTCGCAACGTGCGACGCCCTCAGTAAAGTTTCGATTGAGCGCAATTTACAGGAAAACTGACTTCGAAAGAACCAGAATGCCTGATACTACATACCGATCTTGGTGAATCTTCAGCAAGAACTCAGACGGGGGCAAGGGCTTGGGCACTTGCCTTCCGTTTTTTTATGGCTGAATGAAAAAATCTCAACCCGCCATGCTCCGGCGGACTCGGCGAACTTTATAATGGTTTGGCCTCTAGGCTCATGAACCATCTCTGTACGCCATCCCCAAAACGCCGAATGCCTCGACATACCGAGTCCGAAAAGCTGGACTGCTTCACCAAGGTAGTCACGCCTGAAAACATTCAGTTCGAGTATGCCTTGGCTGGGCCGTTTCAACGTTTTCCTGCCTACCTGACAGACTTGGTGATCTGGAACGCCTGCTTCTTTGCCATCGCATTCCTGCTATCCTTCATTGGCGGAATGTTGGGCATCGTTGGAATTGGCGAAATCGCTTTCTTCCTGATACTCGTTCTCTACTTTTTTGTCAGTTGGTTCTACGCAGTTTTCTTCGAGACCTACTACAACGGCAGGACTCCTGGAAAGGTTATCTTTAAGCTGCGTTCAATCAGCATCGATGGACGCCCAATCAACGGCATGCAAGCTGGCTTGCGCAACATTCTAAGACTAGCCGACATCAACATCATGCTTTCTGCGCAACTGCTGAGTGATGACGCGCCAAACTATCCGATCTTTCCGACGTTCATTATTGGCTTAGTTGTGATGTTTCTCACTACTCGCATGCAGCGCATTGGTGATCTAGCGGCGGGAACGATGGTGATCTCAGAGCAGAGTCGTTCGACTCCTTGGAATCTTCAGCCTGAAGATGTTCGAGCCTTCGGGCTTGCCGAGCTGATACCGCCCACATTCGAACCCAGTAGTTCGATGGCTCAGACGATCGGTCTGTACATGGAGAATCGCAAGAAGTTAGGCATTAGCCGACGCGAAGAGATTGCTGGTCGTATTGCAAAGCCCTTGCTGAAGAAGTTTGAGATGCTTCCCAACACTGGCTTCGATCTTTTTCTATGCGCACTCTACGTCAAGATCTTTCTCTCCGAACAACAGCAAGCTCAGGGACTCGACATGATGCTCAAGAGTACTGTCAGGACGCACCACGCCCAGCCAGTACCCTTTGCGCCGGCAGCTATGCCCTGGCAGCCCATGAGCACAAATTTCCCCGTAGCACCAAGTATGCAAGTCGCTATGCCAACACCTGGACAATTGGCCAGCTCAGCAAGCTCGATACCGGCCAACTCGATACCCGCCAGTTCGATACCGGCCAGCCCACCAGTAATTGACGCAGCGGCTCAGTCATCCACGACGACGACTGAATCCAATTCACCCTTTGATTTTCCCGACGCCAATCGACGTTAACAGCAATCGCAACGCACCTACATAGAACAACACAGCACCGCCTAGCGAACAAAGATCCATGGCAACATCCGCAACGAACTTGATGGCTCGACGCCAACAGTGGAACCGACTCGAGCAATTGCTTGATGAAGTCGCAGCGAGAAAACTGCGAGGAGCTCGAGGAGCCGTCCTGCTAGAGCTTTCTGACTTGTACAGATCCGCTTGCGCCGATTTAGCGATGGCTGAACAGTACCGACTTTCGCCGGAAACGGTTAGTTACTTACACGGTCTGGTCGGTCGGGCTCACAACCGCATCTATCGTACTGGCAATTTCCAGTTCCGACGTTGGTTAAGCGTTGTCTTCAACGACGCACCGAAACAGATTTTTTCAGATCGATGTGTTCACGTTTGTGCAATCCTCTTTTTTGGCTTGTTCACACTCTCTGCTTACGTAGCTTGGGATCAGGTGAATTTTCCAGGTGTGGCTGAGCGTATCCTGGGTGGCGATCAGATCGATGGCCTCGAAGACATGTACACACAAGCGGACTTCACGAAGTCCGAGGGCTCAGAAGGGCGGTTGATAGCGGTCGCATTCTACATTCAGCACAACACGAGTATTGGCTTGAGCTGCTTTGCCAAAGGTCCTCTAGTGATTGCGGGACTTTGGGAGACCGCCTACAACGCTACCGTATTAGGAGCGTCGTTTGGATACATGGCGCGGGCCGATTCGGCGGGTGGAGACAGTTTCCTTCACTTCGTCACAGCGCACGGCCCGTTCGAACTGACTGCCATCGCTTTGGCTGCCGCTGCGGGTTTGAGAATTGGCATGGGCTGGATCTTTACCAACGGTCTGTCGCGTTTAGCTTCGTTAAGGGTGCAAGCTATTAAGTCCGTTCCAGTAATGGCAGCATCGGGAGTGCTGTTCTTCTTAGCCGCTTTGACTGAAGGTCTATTTTCACCCGCCAGCATTCCGTATTTCTACAAGGCTCTTTACGGCATGCTCTCCAGCACGGCGTTGATGTACTACTTTGTTATTCTGGGTTATCCCTCGGAGTCTAGCGATGCAACTCGATAGAACCGAAGTGGTTGTTCGACAACGAAGCAGCCTGGAGCTGATGGACCTGAGCATGCTGGTCCTTAAGCGGCATTTTGGCAAACTGGCCCTAGCCGCGGCGCTAGTAGGATTTCCGTTGCTTTTGGTGGATGTATTACTGCTCGAATGGATGATTTCGGAAGATGCCTTGATCTCGTCGGAAATGTTCGGAGAGCCTGAGATTTTCGCCTTTATACGATACGTGAGCAATCTGTGCATTTTGTTCGTGATGCAGTTTCCGATTATCTCGTTGCCTATCACCTTGTTT
>CAYWNG010000680.1:0-3670 GCA_964458685.1 uncultured Pirellulaceae bacterium | reverse complement strand
GGGCGTATTTGAGCGGGTTGCTTGGTGGGTTTCGTACCTCAACCGTACCCTACAGAATTTCGATCATGGTGGGTTTCGTGCCTCAACCGCACCCTACAGGTTGCTTGGTGGGTTTCGTGCCTCAACCCACCCTACATTTTATTGATGAGTGGGGCGATGTCGCGAAGGGTTTCGTTGAGCTGGGCGATGCTTGTGGGTTTGACTAGGTAGCGATCAAAGCCGCAGTCCTTGGCAAGTCTGCGACTGGCGTCATCAGCGTGGCCTGAGAGAGCAATGAGGACTGTGTTTCTAAACTCAGCTCGATCGCGAAGATGCCTAGCGACTTCGTAGCCGCTCATGCGTTGCATCTGTAAGTCTAAGAAAACGACCTGCGGCTTTAGATGGACCACAGTTTCAATTGCCGACTCGCCGCTGCTGGCTACCGAAACCGACTGTCCAAGATTCTGCAACAATCGGGACATCAGAAATGTCATCGAACGGTCATCGTCTACGACTACGATACGATAACGGGGCAAGCGAGAGCCATTGGTGCACACTGCTTCGATATGTTGCGATGATGCGTCGGGCGGGGGCAGTCGCATTGGTTTTTTTAAGGGTAATTTTACGACAAACGTACTTCCGTACCCTAAGCCTTCGCTGAATACTTCTACCGTACCGCCATGGAGTTCCACGATAGCTTTGACTAGTCGAAGTCCAATTCCCAATCCTCCGCTGAGCGCTTCCGAGCATGGTTTTGATCCCCTGTATGATTGAAAAGTGCTTTGCAATTTATCTTTAGCGATGCCTCGTCCACTGTCGTTGACGCGAACGACAGCGACACCCTGTTCTTTCTCTAATGAGATTTCTAAGCGACCACCACGATCGGTGAATTTGGCCGCATTGTGGAGCAAATTTGCGAAAACTTGTATCAGACGCGATTCATCGCCGAGCAGCAGAATCGGCAGGTCGCCAAGTGTCACCGTCATCGTGTGCCCAGATCGCAGGGCGAACGGACGGACTTCTTCGCAGGCATCGAGAATTGCCCGGCGTAAGTCGATCACAGTCGGACAAATTCTAAGACTGCCTTGAGCGTTTCGGCCCGTATCCAGCAAGTCGTTAGACAAGCGAACGAGCTGAGTCACTTGTCGACGCATGATCTGTAAAAGGTCTTCGGTGACTTGTGGGTCCTCCGCGGCGGAAGGCCAAGCTTCGAGAGCATGGCTGAGAGCACTTAGCGGATTTCTGATTTCGTGACCGAGCGTCGCTAAGGTTTCTTCGTCGACCGGTGAGCTTCTTCTGCACGCGGCATTGAAGTTATCGCAATTGCAATTCAATTGTTCGTAGACCTGTGGAGTTTGACGTTGGGCGGGGATCGCAATGTGACGTACCGCGCCGAGAGGTCGGTTGATGACGGTCATTTGTTATCTTCCCTGAGCAAAATGTCGGGCGTCTTGAGTGTCTAAGGCCTTGTGTGGAGTTAACGCTGTGATCTTAGAGGTTGAAGTTACGATCCAGAATCGAGTGAACTATTGTTATCTCATGGCAGAATCCCTGATTGTCTAGGAGTCAGGGTAGTGTTTTGCATGGCAGGTGAGAGAATCCGGGCGATTGTGAGAGCGTCTCGCTTGGTATCCCACATGAGGTATTGAACTAGCCGCCACGCGTTAGCGTCCGGTTATGCCTGCATTCAAAAGCCGTTATTCCGCAGTTTTCGATCAGGCTAAATCTTGTTTTCGTTAACGACTGACTTCAAATCCAAAGCAACCGGACGCTAACGCGTTGCGGCTAGTATTTCTAAGCGGGACGCTCTCTAACGCGTTGCGGCTAGTTTCCTAATCGGGACACTCTCTAATGCGTTGCGGATAGTTTTCGAAGTTAGCTGCCATCCCGTAGCTGGCGGATTTCTCGATGGGCAATTGGTAGTTCGCCCGATGCTCACATGGCGACCCAAGCCCAACAATAGGAGGACTTAATTCAGTCGAATCGTTGCGCACACAGTCGGACAGCGAGTTATGCCTCCAGCTCTACGCGTTGTGGTCATCGAGCTAGCTCCACTGCCCATGAGTCTTAGGCTCAGCAGTGTCGAAGCTGCAGCCGAAACTCGTGACACAACCAATATTCTCGTGCCTCAAGTGCTTTCAACAACCTAAACAACGCGAACAAGGAAAACTTCAATGCTTCAACCAATTTTGATCGTACTGCTGATTCTCTTTCTACTGGGCGGCATTGGAACATTGCCGAATTGGTCGCACAGTCGCAACTGGGGCTATGGGCCCAGCGGCGGTATCGGCTTGGTCGGCCTCATCATCCTGGTGTTGCTGATTCTCTTGCTAATGGGGCGTATTTAAAAATACCTTCAAGGAAACATACCATGAAACGAAATCAAATCACCATAGCTGCTTTAAGCCTATTGAGTGTCGTCGGCTGTGAGATGAGAACACCGACACCGACATCTGCACCGGACAAGTCAACTAACGTAACTATGGAGGACGTCAAGCGAGATGCCGCTCAGTCCTTGAATACGAGCACAGCTTACTCGCAACAGGAAAAAGATCGACTTGTCAGAGACCTGCAAGCACAAATGGCCAAGATGGACGCCAACATCGAGCAGTTGCGGCTCAAGGGAAAAGATCTGACCAGCGAGGCCAAGGCTAAGTGGGAGGTCAAGATGACCGCTCTCGATGAAAAGCGGAAGTTAGCCAACGCAAAGCTTGAGGCAGTTAGCGAGTCGACTTCGGAGGCATGGAGCGACATCGAAAAGGGAGCTAAGTCTGCTTGGGAAGATCTGTCCAAAGCCTTTCGAGATGCGTCGAGCGAGTTCTAAATCTGGCGGATCATCAGAGGTCCATACAATTCAATTTCTCATTAAATCAAGGAGCAATCATCATGTTAGGTCAGGCCAAGGAAACCAAGAAGCATGTCTTTGACCACGCGATCGTAACGACCTTCGGAAAATTGGACGCTCGCGACATTGAAGAGATCAATGGTCGTCCAGAGCAGTTGGTCGTGATGCTCATGAAGCATTACGGATGGAGCAAAACTGATTCTCAGGAAAAGGCAGATCGGCTTTTGGCTCGTATCACCAAGTAGTCTCAACTCAAGATTGCATGGCGGATACGACCAAAGAGAGATGGCGAGAAGGAAATCTGCAACTAAGTCGGAGCCTCATTTCCATTGGGCGATGTATTTCCCCACATCGATTGGGGTAGAAACGTCTAGCCTAAGTTCACTAGGTTGCGAAGTAACATGGCGGATTCCACCATGTTGGAACTATTGCGTAGCACGAACGGACTTCAACTGGTACAGTTGAGGGGTTGAGGATGATCAGCCAATTGAAATTGGGTTTGTGGGTAATCGACCTGGACAAGCCTCGCCTCATGTTAAATCTCTAACGGACTAAGTCACATCAACTCTCAACCTGAGCCAGCTCCTTCATCGAATCTACCTGTTGCATTTCCAATTGTCGGCATGGTCGCTTCAGCAGGTGGATTGGACGCTTTCAAGAAGTTCTTCTCAGCGATGCCCGCTGATAGCGGCATGGCTTTTGTGTTGATTCCGCATCTCGACCCGTCTCACGAGAGTATGATGGTTGAATTGCTCAGCAAGGTGACTTCGATGCCTGTCGTTGAAGCTAAGCAAGGAATGTCGGTGCAGGTTAATTGCCTTTACATCATTCCGCCCAATAGTTTTT
>CAYWNG010000679.1:0-3679 GCA_964458685.1 uncultured Pirellulaceae bacterium | reverse complement strand
AGCGGCGATGCTGTTAGTACTGTGTTCGGGCATCACCAGATCGACGATGACTTTGACCGAGTTCTACATGCAGAATCCGTGGCCTTTGGGAGTGTTGCTGGTCGTTCAAATAGCACGCGTTCTGCAACGACGCGACAGTCAACAGTTTCTCTGGGCAGTGGTGTTGGCCAATGTGGTCGCGGCGGTTGCGTGGCGAGGCGAGCTTGCCAGTCGCTACTATCTGCTCGTACTACATGCTAACTTTGCCATTTGTGTTCTCGGAGCTTTTGTACTGAACGATCATTTGGCTCATCGACTAAGAGCCATTCTAGGGGCGGTCGTCTTGCCGATGGTGTTGGCGGCTTCAAGTCTTGCAGTACTTGGTAGCGAGACACGGATGTTAGCTGTGTCAGCAACACTCGCGACGGGACTGTTTGCCATAGGAATCACCTTGTTATACAGGCTAAGCACGTGGAGACTTAGCTGCGCAGGGATGGCTGGTCTAGCGTGCTTACTTTTGTTGGGGCGAATGTTCTACCAATTCGAGTACATCCATGGAGACCAAGCTCGCTGGTCTTTGCTCGCAGGAACGCTCTGCTTCTTATGTGGAGCCATCGTCAGCGCCACCAAGGCAGGCTTGGGGCGTGGAATCATTCTTCGCGTCAAGGAAGAACTCAGGCGAGCCTCCGCAGAACTTACGGGCTGATCTGATGGCGCTAGGATCGTTTGGCCGTTCTCTGAAAGCCTCGATAGTTTGATATTTCCAAACTATCACAACGCTAGTCTCAATGTGTCCTATCTTCGAATTCTCCGATAATGAAACGATTCCGCGAAATCGATAACCGTTCGCAACAGAGCATTCATCTAGATACAACGACTCGACCAAGGACCTATTGATGACCAATCAAGGATCAAAAGCAAGCTCAGTAATTCTGGTTATCAAAGGCCAGGGAATTGGCCCTGAATGTATCGAAGCAGCAAAGCTGGTCCTGGCGGCAACGGGCCTAGATGTCCGCTACATCGAGGGGTTTCTAGGCTATCCCGACGCCAAAGATCTTTTCACGTTGTTGCAGAGGCATGCCCCCAGCGCATATGCCGCGCAGTTCGGCAACCGCGAACCCGACGAAGTAGGTTTGGAACTTGAAACTCAGGCGAAAGAACGGGCTCTTGCGGCGGGCAACATCAACGACTTCTATAAGAAGCTGCTGGGCATGCTCGCGCCGGAGACCCTCAAGGCAGTCAAAGAGCTAGTCACCCGGCTCGAACAACAAACCCTTCAGGATGCGAGCAAGGCAGACGCTGTGCTCAAGGGCGCCTTACGAACGCTCGACGAGGGAAACGAGCCTAGCCGAAACGTGACGATTCGCAAGGGATTTGAACAGTACGCGAATATACGCCGCTGCGTGACACTGGACCCAATTGCACCAGGCATTCCTGGAACGGACATCTTGTTCGTTCGCGAGAACGTAGAAGATTTGTATGCATCCATCGAGCACCGGTTGGCTCGTAACTACCCTCAAGCGTTGCGTCATCAAACTCCAGAAGGATGCGAGCTGATCTGTCGAGCCGCCTTTGAAGCCGCATTGCGCGATGGTCGCAAGAAAGTCACGGCTCTCGAAAAACCCAATATTCTCAAGATCACCGGCGGTTTGTTTAAAGAGTCGTTCTTGAAGGTAGCTCGCGACTATACCCGGGATCGACTTGGGGACCGTTGCATCGAAGCGAACTTCATGATCATCGACGACGGCTTGGCTGCGATCGCTGCGGTACCAGAGAAGTTCGACGTGGTTGTCACGACGAACATGTTTGGGGACATAGGATCGGACATTGCCGCGAAAGTCACTGGTGGTGTGGGCTTGGTAAGTTCGAATAACATCAATCCGAACAATCCCAAAGCAGTCTCGATGTTTGAAACCATGGGCGGCACAGCCGATGACATTGCTGGCCAGAACAAAGCCAATCCTGTCGCGCTGATCGATGCCGCCGCAGAGATGTTGCTGCATATCGGTGGGGCAGAAAACATTCTAGGCGCCGAACTCATCAAGGCCGCGGTGCTGGAAGTGCTTGCGGATGGGCACTACGTTGGAGATATCAAAAAGGGGCCATTCCAGATTAGTAAAGGCAAGGACCGTTCAGGCACTCGCGAGTTCGCCATGGCGATTGCAGAGAAGGTCGTGGAGCTCAAGACGTTAAAGAATGCTCAGCCGCAAAACACCGTCAAGGAAATCGTCCTGGCAAGGGCCGAAGCAGATGTACGACCGCTTCTTGAGCGAACCTTGCGTTCTTATGAGCAATTCGCCGTTGACATGCAAGTAGGTGGCAAACAATGGGAAGCTTTTGTTGAACGCAATGTCCCGCCGAATCCAACGCGAGCAAACTCCAAAATTGTGGGATTCGACATGTTCGTCGACGACTCAGGACTGCGAATGTCCTTCACCCCGTCGGGAAGCATTGACGAAGAAGCGACGGGCCTAATTCCAGCCGTTCGCGA
Organism: uncultured Pirellulaceae bacterium; assembly: GCA_964458685.1. Classification (GTDB taxonomy): domain Bacteria; phylum Planctomycetota; class Planctomycetia; order Pirellulales; family Pirellulaceae; genus Aureliella. Next base: position 1,209 of record CAYWNG010000679.1, on the reverse strand, counting down.
GCTTTTCGAACGCGAAACGGGCATCGACCTTCGTACGATGTTCAACAAAAATCGAGCTGGCAGTCTGCAGTCTATTCGCAGCTTCGGTCAGTACAGCGCTCGAGTCATGCGGGAGTTCTTGCATGCTCGTCCGGATTACGCGGACACGCAGTTCGGATCGGCACTTCAAGCAATGAACGCCAGCGAGACAACGATCGCGCGTTACAGCGATGCTCTCAAGGCCAAGACCCTTCGGCAAGCGGTTGACTGCCTAGTCGCATTCGACGCAGTGAGCATCAAACTGGTTCAAGCATTTTATCGGGTGAGAGCCAACGAGATTATTCCGATTCTTCAAGAGCACGGCTTTAAGCTGCTGCGCATCACCAGTCGCGGCACTGAAATTTATCCGACGATGTGCGACTTCGAAAAACGGGACGTGGATCGCTTTCGAGTTGAAATCGATAGCCAAGGCCCCCTCGCCAATGAAGGCTTCAACTATGTCCGTATACAAACCGCAATGATGGCCGCTCAAACAGCCATCGTGAAGCTTGGCTGGATCATCTCGGAGACCATGCTCAACCGCACTTTCATCGATGGCGAAGGTGACAAGCTCGGAAAAGAGATCGCTGGTGTCTCTGTGCCCTATGCGATGAACCTAGGTACCAACTATAGCCAACGGTAGTGCTTCTGGATATCTTCCAAGTATTGCACCATCATCGCCAAGCTTCGCAACGAGTTGGGTTGGTTGCAGACAGACACGGCCGGGGCGGTTTTTGGCGATTAAAGCCGACTCGAGTTGCGAGTTCAACTACTAATCCTGTCAAGCTTCTCAAGTAGTCGACAGCCACGAGTCCAGTCGCAATCCCCAACGTCTTCTTTCTTAGCGGACGGGACATCACGGGACATCCGCGAAACGTAGGCTGATTCCGCTGGATTGGCGGCGGGATGATTCACGTTACAATGGTTCGCAGGCAATGGAGTTGTTGACACTTTCGAGCTGCGAATTCAAATGTCCAATCAAAGTGTATTTGCTCTCTCACGGGAGAGCTGTGCAATCGTGGGGAGCAGTCCTGCTACTTTGCAGTTGCTGGACGACTGCGCGCGCTTTGCGAAGTCTCAGGCTCCCATTCTCCTAGTAGGACCCGCGGGGAGTGAATTTGAGAAGATCGCAGCCTACCTTCATTACCTGGGCGGTCGAGCTGATCAGCCATTTATCCGCCAGCGATGCAT
>CAYWNG010000678.1:0-3683 GCA_964458685.1 uncultured Pirellulaceae bacterium | reverse complement strand
GTCTCGTTAGATTTCTCCGGTTTCTCACTAGCCGACTTTGGTGCAGTCGTCTCAAATTCCAACGCGCTTAAGCGAGTCTCTGCTTCTTCAAGACGCTGGATCAATTCCTCCATCGTCTTTGCAGTAAGCGATGACGCGTCTTCTCCGCTTAGCGACTTCTCTTCGGCGATCATTCCAGCTAGCTCTTGCCCGAGGCACAGCTCGCGACCACCGTTGAAGCCCATGACTAATGAGATAACCATCACGAGTGAAGCGATGACCCGTGGACGATTGAGATATCTGACGAATCGAGAAAGATCCATTGCTAGCGTGTTTCCACTCGGGGAGCGTTGTTTCTACTAGATCATGTTCGGATCGAAACAATTTGAGCGATTGTGATGGTTCACAATTATGAAGAAATCTTCATCACTTTTTAAACTAGGCGGTCTCCAAGGGACCAAACGCCGGTGCACAGAACTCCCTTCCATTGATAGCAAAACGACTTCGGAGCGAGTTAGCTGCTGGCAGTCGATTCGAAGAAGCAATGAACTTACGACCGTCTAGTTCACAGTAGTGATCGATGCTTTTGAAGGTTAGGTTGATTCGATTGGTCAAGTATTAACGGAACAAGCTGAATGGGCCACCTACTCGTCATTGACAAGCGACTTCAGCAAGCCACGAAACACCACCTTTGGAGACTCGGCGATACGCCATTGTGGCCCAATTCAAATCAAAGTTCGCAATAGACCATGTAACATTCATACCCAATCAGTTAAGAGTCGTTGCCCCTGCCTAGAAAGTCACCCACTGCAACTCACACTGCCATTCCGATTAGGCATACAATCGGCAACAGTGATAGATAGCAAATACGTATCGTATCGGTTCAAAGTTGGGGCTAGAGAATGCGGCGAAAAATCATATGGACTCTATTGATTTCATCTTTCACTTTCGCAGTAGTGGGTGTCACGCTGGGTTGGTTTCTTCTCTTTGGTAATCAGCCCAAGACGAATAGCGGCCTGGAGATGGTTCGCCAGATCCGCGTCAAGACCCTTGCGGTGTCTTCAGAGCCTCGGGATGCCCTCATTTCAGATGAGTTTCTGGCCGCGCTAGATGCATTAGAAAGCAAGTGCGAGAACGTATATCAGGAAGCCCAAGAAACCAGCGATCGCCTGCGGCAGGCAGACCCGCACTTGGACGCGATGCTACAAAACGTTCAGGCTCCGTTCACTTCCGATGACACAAAATATGTTCGCGATGCTGTTTCATCGGCGCAGGCGTTGTTTAATGAGTCCTCAAGCAGGATTGTCTTCGCAAAGAATGTCAGTGAGAAAGAAGCGACTGAAATCCGCCAAGCGGTGGATGGCATTCTTGCAGCAATCGTATCTGGCACCTGGGATACGGATAAAGAGACTGAAAGGGTGCTAATGGCATTCGAACAAGGCAACGACGACCCGCTGTTGCTTATCTCATTGCTATACCGAATAAAGCCGGACCCAGAGCGGTGCAAACAGATCGCCTTCAAGGCTTACGAGCGTCGTCAGATTCGGAAACTAAAGCCGATCGAGTCGATATTGCTTTATAACGTGCTGCAAGACATGTCGCATAACTTCAGTCCGGAACAGATTGCCAAGTTGACGGAGGAGATGTTTGCGGAAATCAAGCTCGCAGCCAATTGGGGAGTCTCAGAGAAAATCGATGTGGGACAACAACGATTTCTGTTTGGCTTTTTGATGGACATGGCCAAATCGATGACGTATCCAGCAGCGTGCGAACTACTGACGGTTTTGAATGATTCGAAGGATCCCTGTCAGTTCGAAGCGTTATCGCAGATCGTTGCCTATCATGTTTGCCATGAACTTGCTTGGTCCTATCGAGGGCATGGAGCCATCCATGAAGTAAACGATGACAATCTTGGAAAATATGAGAAGTACGCTCAGCAGTCCGCGAAGCACGCATTGAGAGCTTGGACCGTCTCACCTCACTTATATCATATTTTTGAGCCACTCATTACGGTCCAAACGGAGATCGGTGGAACGGGCATCAAAACGGTGACTTGGTTTAGACACTGCTTAGCGCAGGCGGCCGACCATGGGCCGGTTTATCGGACTATGGAATGGAGCTTAATGGGACGCTGGGGCGGCACCGCAAGCCAACGACTCTGGTTCGTCGAGCATTGTGTGGAATGTGATTTAACGAAGTCTTCTATCTTCTTCGGGCATGGATCACTGTTCACAACCTACCTTGGCGAAGAGGTTGGTATCTTAAGCCGCCCGACCTGGCCGCGTGCGGTGAAAATCGCTCATGCTGCCGTCGCCAATCTGCGAGCCTATTCCGATACAGAACCGCATCCGAGCGCGACGCCTGATAATCTGTCCGCCGTTTCAAGAGTGCTGTGGAGAACAGGTAGTTTTAAAGAACTCCATTGGCTGATGAACGTTTATCCGCATTGCGTCCCCGACCCACTGATTGTTCTGGAACGCACATCAGTCAACGACCTGAAGTCACTCACTCAGTATGCAGTCAAGTCAGAAAAGGACGGCTGGAAGCAAGTGCGAGACGTGCTGATGTCGAACTCTCAGCCATCCACCAAGCACGTCACAGGCCTGCCACAGGTGATTCAAGAACTGATCAAGGAAGACGAGAGCGATAGCGAGCGAAAGTCTTACTTGGAAGGTTTAGCAGGGCAAGCCGATTTGCTGAATCGTTACTTGGCAGGCGAAACCATTCGTTTTAGTAGGGAAGACTTAGAGCACTGGGTACGTGTGGTTCCTGACCAATGCTCACTATCGTTTGTCGATGTGCCTGAAGTCTTCTATGAGGCACCGCAACCGAGCGAAGACCAAAGCCCAGAGAGCCGATTTCCAGTGATCGTCGAGAAGGGATCTTGTGCTGGGTTTCAATATAAATGTCCGGCCAGCAACACAAAGCTGGTGATGATGGCGCCGTTCCATATTGTGCCGCCTTATCGACTTCAGATCGACGTCAATTGTTCCGCGGACACCGAGGGCGTCATGGACCCCTGGGGTGTGATGGTGGTTTGTGGAGCGCGTATCCAACAAGATCCAGAGCGAAACAGTAGCAGCCCGATCTACTTACTTTGTCTGGCTGAAAAGTATATCGCTCGCGATCTGCTGCCGCTGTGTGCCTGGCAGTTAGGCTCGCCAAGCTATCGCGGCACCCGCTTACCCTTTGCGAAGATGCGGCAGTTTGCGGTCGAAGTCTTTGGAGATGGATTCAATGCAAGAATTAATCATTTGCCCTGGGAAAGCAAAGTAGCGCCGGTATCGACGTTAGGATGGCTACAACTGGGACGGTACACACCCGGTTTCGTTCCCGGCACTCCTGAGACCGAAGTTACCTATACGATCAGTAATATCCAGCTACAAAGACTAGATATGGACAGCGTCACTGAATCAGAAGACTACAAAGGCTTTCAGCAAGCGTTAGCTAAATCGAAATCGCAAGAAGCGGATAGCGACACTAGCCAAGAAGAGTCAGCAGGTGAAAACGAGTAGCGAATCATAATGTCTATGCTTTTTCGCCGTCCCGTCTTACTAAAGCGGGTGCGAGGCATTTCATGCATGCCCGGCGAAATCCGAAATAGCCGCCTGCGATGGTGACCAAACAATAGACGGCTATGGTGAAGGGGCTAGCACCCTGTTCAAGCAACTTAGGCGTATCGAGATAACGATCACCTGCAATCC
>CAYWNG010000677.1:0-3692 GCA_964458685.1 uncultured Pirellulaceae bacterium | reverse complement strand
TCCAACTCCGAGTTGCTGGGGCATTGCGAACAGACTTCGGCGATCCGTTCTAGCTTGGGTTGCCAACTGTGGATCGCTCGCAGCGCATGGGCGGTCAAGTCCGTTCCGCTACGATCAAAGGGCAATTGTCCCCAGCCGCGACAGAATGTGGGCCAACCACCATCTCGATTTTGCAGTTGGACCAACCATCGCAATCCCATACCGACCGCATCCAAGATTTCTTTCTCGAATTCGCTAGATGTGGGGCTGCTCCAGTCGATGTTGCTTAGCGCCAACAGTGCTGCTGGAGTGTCGTCCGCGTCAGGAACAGCACCGCTTAAGTCGGTCCAACCCCAACCGCCTGGTATAGCTCCTGTAAATGGATGCTGCTTGCGATGTTGGCAAGAAAGCAACCACCTTAGACCAGCGACTGAAATTTGTTCGGGTGGAGTGGACGATTGCGCGATTGTTGAACTTGTGGAACTTGCAACTTGAACTTGAGAGGCATGCGACTGAGTTGCATTAACAACACTCGCTGGCTCTGTGACTAACTGCAGTTGAGTTCCTCGAGACAACGCATGCCACGCTAGGCTGGTTCCCCAAGTCGCCAAGTTCGTGTCGATCGGCCAGCTACCATCGTCAAGCTGAGAGTCCAAGATAAATCGCAAGCAGTTTTGTGCGACAGGCAATTGTCCCTTGCCGATAGCCGCCAAGTTCATCAATACAAAGCTGGTCAGCGGCGTGGCTTCGAGATAGCCGCCGCTTTCGGGCTGCATTCGGTCGAGCACTCGAAGCGTTGGTTCAATCGCGCGCTGTCGCAACCATCGCAAGCCAGGTATACGAGTCGGCGCGAAATGAAAGCGAGCTTGTCCGATTGCAACGAGTGCTGGAATGGCATAACTGACCACCGGCATTTTGGCTAAGCGATACCATTTTTGCGGAAGCCAAGCGGCTTCGAATGGCAATGGCGAAACTTCAGTCCATGGAACTAATCCCGCCAGCGCACAGTTGCTCAAGATCGGAACGACGAATGTTTTATCTTTGCCATACCGTTTTCGCAGTCCATCCCACTTGCCCTTAGACTCGACGTAGCTCCACGCTAATCGGATTTCTGGGATCGAATCGGCTGATTCTCCACGAGCCAATCGTACGGCGGCAATCACCAAGAATGTTGTGGCAATGTTCGAGTGACTTCGATCCGTATCGCCCCAACCGCCATCGGTGTTTTGATGCGTTAACAACCACCGGCAACCCTCGTCCATGGCCGTGTCGACAAGGCCTCGCTTATCAGCAGAAACGCAGCCATTTGTTCGCGATTGCACCATCGCGCTAATGGCTGTTGCTGTTGAAAGAGCCGATGTCGAAAGTTGTCCGACCCAATGCCCGTCGATCGTCTGCTGCGACAGCAAGAACTCTCGAGCGGATTGGCTGGCTTCGCTGATTTTCGCCCACGGATCACCACGGGAACAGCTTGAATCTCTGTTCAAGCTGTGCGAATGGTCGTGAGAATGTTCACGCGGCAAAACGGGATCCGTGGTGTTCAAGCTAATCTCTACTCTTCATCGCCGCGGAGTTTTGCCAGGACGGTATAGTCTTCCAACGTGGACGTGTCACCGCTTTGCTCTTTGCCCGCTGCGATATCTCGCAGCAGTCGTCGCATGATCTTACCGCTACGCGTCTTGGGAAGAGAATTGGTGAAACGAATTTCGTCGGGTTGAGCGAGCGCTCCAATCTCTTTTCGCACGTGCATCTTCAGCTCTTGCCTCAACGCTTCGGTCGCCTCCTTCCGCAAGGTCACAAAGGCAGCGATGCCCTGCCCCTTGATTTCATCGGGCTTGCCAACGACGGCTGCTTCGGCAACTGCTGGATGCGATACGAGAGCGCTTTCGACTTCGATCGTGCTCAGTCGGTGGCCTGAAACATTGATCACGTCGTCGATGCGGCCCATGATCCAAAAGTATCCATCGCTATCCAAGCGAGCATTGTCACCGGTCAAATACATGCCAGGAACCTTCGTCCAGTACTGCTCTTGGTAACGCTCTTCGTCGCCCCAAATTCCGCGAAGCATTCCAGGCCACGGCTTGTCAATGCAGAGCATGCCTCCGCGACCCTTCGGCAGCGGTTGTCCATTTTCGCAGACGATTTTTGGGCTGATCCCTGGCAGCGGTTTGGTGCAACTACCGGGCTTGGTTGCAATCGCTCCGGGAAGCGGAGACATCATGATGCCGCCAGTCTCCGTTTGCCACCATGTATCAACGATGGGACAGCGACCTCCGCCAATCTTCTCGTGATACCACATCCAAGCTTCGGGGTTGATTCCTTCGCCAACGCTACCCAACAATCGCAAGCTGCTTAGGTCGTGCTTGTCGACATGATGATCGCCCCATTTGATGAACGCTCGAATCGCTGTGGGAGCTGTGTAGAGAATGGTGGCTTTGTACTTTTCGATGATCGCCCAAAAACGATCTTCAGCCGGAAAGTTAGGGGCGCCTTCATACATCAGTACCGTCGCGCCGGCGGAAAGCGGTCCGTAGACGATATAACTGTGTCCAGTAATCCAGCCGCAATCTGCAGTGCACCAGTAGATATCGTCATCGCGAAGATCGAAGACCCATTCGAACGTACGCCGAGTGTATAGGTTATAGCCAGCCGTTGTATGCCGAATTCCTTTAGGCTTACCGGTCGATCCGGAGGTGTACAGAATGAACAACGGAGCTTCGCTATCAAGCTCAGCGGCCGGGCAATCAGCGCTGGCGATATCGACCACATCGTGCCACCAGAAATCGCGGCCAGGCTGCATGGCGACTTCATTGCCGACTCGCTTGAGGACCAAGCATTTTTCGACCGTAGTGCTCTTCGCCAGAGCTTCGTCGACGGTTGCCTTTAGCGGCAGAACCTTGCCACGACGATACAGGCCGTCGCTGGTGATTTGGAGCTTAGCCTTGGCATCATTATTGCGATCGGCGATAGCTTCAGCCGAGAAGCCCGCGAAGATCACCGAATGCACCGCGCCAATGCGTGCGCATGCCAACATGGCCATAGCAAGCTCGGGAGTCATCGGCATGTAGATACTAACCACGTCGCCTTGCTTGATGCCAAGTTGCTTGAGCGCGTTGGCCAACTTGCAAACTTGCTCGTGCAGTTGCTTGTAGGTCAAAGTACGACTATCGCCTGGTTCGCCTTCAAACAAAATCGCCGTCTTGTCGCCTTTGCCCGCAGCGATGTTCGCGTCTAAGCAGTTGTAGCTGGCATTCGTTTTGCCGCCCACGAACCACTTGGCATGGGGCGATTTCCAGTCGAGCGTTTGGGTGAAAGGCTGAAACCAGTGGAGATATTGTCTGGCTTGGTCTGCCCAGAACGCTTCGGGATCGGCAGCCGCTTGATCGTACAGCTCTTCATAGGCCGATAGACTCGGAATTCGAGCCTTCGCGGAGAACTCGGCAGGTGGAGCAAACAATCGCTTTTCGACCATGACGGTATCAATATCACCGTGATCGCTCATATTCAGACCTTTCTAGGGTGGGTTCTTCTCGGCTGGAAAGAACTCGTTAGTCATTCAGGCAGGTGACAAGGCGGTTTGAGGAGGCGTAATTCTAGTTTTTAGGACCCGTTTCTGCAAATAGGGCCCGTGGTGCTACTGCCGTATACGTAGCCACCGCTGCCAAGCGGTGGAGTTTTGTGCGATTGCTGACGTGTGATTGAGAATCGCCTGA
>CAYWNG010000676.1:0-3697 GCA_964458685.1 uncultured Pirellulaceae bacterium | reverse complement strand
CGAGCGTCGAGCACGATAGTTCCTGGTTCAGAAGCCATTTGAGCGAACTGCTCTGCTGATAACAGTCGCTGTTCTCGCTCCTTCTGAACCCGTTGGGCGACTTGGACGAACGAGTCAAAATCGCAAGCTCTGGTTTTTCTAGCGCTGGGTTGCAATTGTACTGCGGGCGATTTCTGATTTACTGGCGGGGATGCTTGCTGCGACGAGCGTTCTTGTGCAGCAAGATTCGTACTGATTGTGACAACGCAGAGACAAACTGCGATCGCCGAGTACAGACTTCTCATGACACTCCAACCCTTCCGCTAGAAAAATGATTCACAACTAAACACCAAAACTCAGTTCATTCCGATTCCACCTGAGACTTCAATCACGCGTTAGCGCCAACTTACTTCGCTAGAACTTCAAGATGCTGCAACACCGACTTGGGCATCATCTCTAGATTGTAGCCGCCTTCCAATAGGCTGACCGTTCTTCCCTGTGCGTGAACGCGAGCGACATCCAAGACTATCTTGGTTAGCTCACCAAAGTCCTCATTCTCTAAACAAAGTCCGCCCACTGGATCTAGGCGATGAGCGTCAAAGCCGGCGCTGATCAGAATTAGCTCGGGCTTCATCTTTTCAGCTAAGGTTTCCACACCACGACGCAGGTTATCGAAGAACGTTTTCTGAGTGATCCCCGCAGCAACTGGGATATTAAGCGTTGTACCCAAGCCATCACCGGCCCCCGTTTCGTCGGCGTCACCCGTTCCTGGATAAAAAGGGCTGCGATGGATCGAAAAAAATCCGACTTGCCCATCGTGGTAAAAAGTATCTTGTGTACCGTTGCCGTGGTGAACATCCCAGTCGACGATCATCACACGATTCAGGCCCAATGAAATTGCTTCGCGAGCTGCGATAGCCACATTGTTGAATAGGCAGAAGCCCATCGGACCATTGGTAAGAGCATGATGTCCTGGTGGACGAACTGCACAAAAGGCTCGCGAATCCTCGCCAGCGATCACTTTCGAAACAGCATCAATCGCCGCGCCAGCAGCTTTCAAGGCGGCATTCCAAGACCCGCGACTGACCACCGTGTCGGACTCGATCCGACCCGCATCATCCTCGCACCAACGCTGAAGCTGCTTAAAATAGTCGGCGACATGGACACGAACGACGGATTTCTCAGAGGCCGCATTCCAACTTGGGCATGTGGAGCGTTCGATGATTCCGGAAGACTTCAGCAACGCGTTCAAGCGTTCGATCCGCTGCTTGCACTCGGGATGCTGGCCTGTATCGTGGTCCGCAAAATGCTCGCTCCAGTAAAGCAACATGGCGAAAATCTCAACTTGCAGGAGGTCAGAAAGAATTCAAACTTGAGTCAATTAGTTACTATAGGAGTTTCTGAGACCGCTTCGAAGTCCCCATGAACCTTTTCTCGAATCTGATCCAACCAAACCGCCCCATTAGGCGCGAAAGTTCTTCGCTATGAGCAATTTGGAATTTGAATACCTTGGACCCTATCATATCCAGAAGCTGATCGGTCGCGGCGGTATGGGCTCCGTCTATCAAGGCATTCACGCCAAGTCTGGTGAACCCGTCGCAGTCAAAGTCATCGCTGGGGGCATCGCTAACCAACCCAGGTTCCGCCGTCGTTTTGCAGCCGAAATCGATGCACTTGAGCGACTCAAGCATCCCAACATCGTAACCCTGATTGGTTATGGAGAAGAGTCAACCGGCGTCCTGTTCTATGCCATGGAATATGTTGTCGGACAATCTTTGCATGAGATCCTGCGTTCGCGCGGCAAATTGCCTTGGCAAGACGTAGTTCACGTTGGTATTGCAACCACCGCGGCACTAAAACATGCTCACGATATAGGGATAATCCATCGAGATCTCAAACCGGCAAATCTGTTGATTGACGGCGCAGGCAATATCAAGCTGACCGACTTCGGAATTGCCAAACTATTCGGATCGGCCGACGAAACCGCGGCCGGCTCGGTGATCGGGACCGCAGACTATATGCCTCCCGAACAAGCCGAAGGCAAGACGGTTACGGTTCGTAGCGACCTGTACAGCCTTGGATGTGTGATGTACGCATTGCTCACTGGAAAGCCTCCCTTTGGAGGAAAGAGCGTTCCTGAAGTTCTGTATGCCGTCCGCTACTCGTCGGTGCCTGAGATCAAGAACACGGTCAATGATGTGCCACCTGAGCTTTGCGAGCTGATCTATCAACTGCTGGACAAAGACCCGCAAAAGCGACCGCCTACCGCGCTGGTTGTAGGCAATCGACTCAAGTCGGTACAGCAAGCACTCAAAGGCAAGTCGTCGATTACTGGCGATACTAAAGTGCCCTTGCCAACTCCCGACAAAGGTGCACCGCTAACAAGTTCAACAGCCGTAGGAAAAAAACTCACCTCGCTGGACATGGAAGAAGAGGTTCACCTCACCAAGGATGAACTTTCTGATTTGGTCAGTAAAGACTCGGCCACCAAACAGTCTGATGACACGCACGAACAGCCTACGCTGGTCGCGTCGCCGAGCATGCTTCGACGATCTGTACTAACGGGTAAAGAGAATCCACACGACAGCGAGCTTTCGAGTGAACACATCGCTGGCCCCGAGACTCATCGCGGTCGTAGCGGAGTTACCAACCCCTCCGTGATGACCAGCGGCGGACCCAGCCACTATACTCCGGTATCGGAGAGCGATACGAAGAACTTCACCATCGCATCCTCGCCATCGCACGATTCTGAGCACTGGGACTGGGGGCAAATACTCTCGATTGCGGGCATGGTCTTAGCATTGGTCGGAAGCATCGCCTTGGTTTGGTGGAAACTGCAACCACGTACAGCCGAAGAAATTTATGCCCAAATCACCTCTGAAGTTGATTCAGGGGACGACGCCCGACTGTTAGGATCAAGCGATTTAATCGACGAGTTTCTCGCACGCTTTCCCGACGACGAACGCTCGGACGATATCAAATCACTCAGAGACGAAGCCGATTTGATCCGACGAGTCAAAATCTTGCAGCGCAAAGCGGCTCGTTCCGGTGGCGTCAATGAACTGAGCGCCGCCGAGCAAGCGTTCTTAGATGCTATCCAAGCAAGGAACGAGGATTTTCAGTTAGGACAACTCAAACTCGCTGCGATGATCAGCCTGTTTTCGATGGACGGCAATCTTGATCGTAATGATGCAAGGTTGCTGGAGCTGGCGCAGTATGCCAAAAATGCAGGTTCGGCAGTGAAGATCGCCAACGATCCCTTAGCCAAAGCACAGTTGGAAGGCATGATACAAAATGCTGAGATAGCCATGTCATCCGAAAATCTAAAGCGGTTCTACAACAACGTCCTGATGCTCTACGCAGACAAAGCCTGGGCGAAAGACCAGATCATTCGCATTCGCAAGAAGCTGGAAACGGAGCAGTAGTTTGGCTATCAAGCTTCTGTGTTGCACAGGTTCCTTGGATGGTGGCGGAAGCGAACGTCAACTTTGGCAACTGGCCACAAACTTGCCTCAGGATCAGTTCGCAACTGAGCTTTACTTGATCTACAAACGTGGACCGTATCTACAGCAACTTCCTTCTTGCATGCCCGTCCATGCATTCAGTGACCTGAGTTTTCACAGCCACATACCCGGCGGATATCACCGCGCGCAAGTGAATCACCTGAGTTCTGTACTCCGGCAACAGCAGATCGATGTTGTCTACGATCGGACCTATC
>CAYWNG010000675.1:0-3702 GCA_964458685.1 uncultured Pirellulaceae bacterium | reverse complement strand
ACTTAGACTTGTGTCACTCAAAATCGGGTGCCATCACGACGAAAACATTGTAAACATAGCCAGTGTCCTCGCTTCCGGTATTAAACTTGAGCAACAAAAGTTCGTCTCCATCCCAATCCGCACTGCTCTGAATCGCATGGCCGCCAGGGTTACCGATTATTTCAAATGGAGTATTCTGAAATTTGGCGAGTTGCCCACCGAAGTTGAGGCCGCCAACCAGCTTGACTGGATTCTCGATGGAACTATCCGGCGAATAGTCGCGCAGGTCGAGAAGTTGCAACGAGACACGAGCTTTGCGAATCGATTCGATGCGGAAACCAGCGATCGTTTTGTTTTCTTCCGCCTCAAATGCCGAGATTGGCTTCTCCGTGCCCGGGCTATCAGTCTTTTTTCTTCGAACCTGGACTAAGAACTTATCATCTGGCAATGAATCGCTTGGAAGCACAACATCAAAAGTCCACTGACTGCCATCGGGCAGTAGCGGGTCACTCTTCGTGTTGACAATTCTTGCTCCTGGCGAAGAGCTTGAACTACAGCCAACCAGGAGGAATGGAAACAAAGAACATACAACCAATAAAGCAATTCGGTTCGTCATCGTTTCAGCCTTCTTATCGCGACTCGCCAGTTTGGGTCGACGTCCTCGCCAGACGATGGGGTAGTATAGTTAGGTTTTCCACCGCTTGGCAGCGGGTGGCTACGTACTTGCTTCATTCCAAACGGGTGGTTTCAAGCCGGGAGAAGTGAACAACACCATCAATCGAGGGGCTGGGTTTGTGCGGCCTCAAGAGTTGACTTTGAAATTCATATGATCTATGATTCATATTCAGCCCAGGTCCCAAAACGCTCCAATTTTCCCGCGAAAAACATGCCAATCAAGCCTGATCTACTTCGTAACCCACGGTTTCGATTCCGAGAACGTGAAATTGCAATAATCCACGATTGCTGGAAGGACGGGACAAGCGTCCTTCAAACCGGTATTCGCAGAACAGGTAAGAGTTGGGTGGCCAAGGAGGCACTCTTCCGATGGGCTCAACATGGCACCATCGGATTCTTGGATGTACAGGAAGTAACTAGTCTTGACGATTTTTATCGCTTGATTTTGGCAGAGTTGCCGCAAACGATGCAGATGCGGCTTTCTGCGATCCTAAAGTCAAGCACGTCAATTCCCAGCAAATTACGGGATTGGGTTCGGGACTCGTTTTCGGCCGTCAAAACAGATGTTGGGACTTTTGAGCTTCGTCCACCTGAGGAGTTGGTTCGGTATTGGCAACCCATCGTTTCGGCCATAGCTACAGTTGTGGCTGACACTTCTCGCGATGAACTGCCAGTAATTGGCATCGACGAATTGCCGTTCATGATTCAGAACTTGATTGATCGAAAGGTCCCCGATGAAGAGATCAAGGTCGCCTTAGCCAGTCTTAGAACTCTCCGCGATGCAGGGCTGAGCTTCATCATTAGTGGCTCGGTAAGCATGGAGAATTTGCTGACGCTGCATAACATTCCTCACACTGTGCTTGGAGGCCTGTTCAGAGTCTCAATTCCTCCGTTTACACAGGATGAGGCCCAGACGTATCTTCACGAACAGATGAGTTCGCTCAAACATCGCGACGAGGCTGTTAGCTTCCTGATTCAATCGTTGCCCGATTTCGTGCCGCAGTTTCTTGATATTGCTGTGCGCTATATGCGACAGACAAAGACAAGCAAGGAACTTGACCGAGTATTTCATGACGACGTAATTCCCAACATTCGTCGTGCATTTCTTTCGCAGTTCTCCGAAAGGCTCAATTCCCATTACACTGCGGAGGAACAAGATTCGGCTGAACAAATACTTGATCTGTTGGCCAAGCATCCATTGGAAGGTTCAAATCTTCGAGGCATTCAGTTGGAAGGCAACTATCGAAAGGTGCTTTCAATGCTTCTCTACGACAACTTTCTTGTCGAGGGGAGTGACTTCCGTTATCGATTCAGTCTGAATCTGATTCGCTTATGGTGGCAAGCCGAACGCGACATTGCTTCGAAGGATGTAGCCAGCAATGATTGATCGAGATATTCCCTGGTTTAATCCCCGGCAAATGTCAGATAAGGTCGTTGCAGCTCTAGCGACGGGGCGAGCTGACTTGGTTCAAGAGTTTTTCACCGTCGCTAATTCGCTCGCCGCAAAACCTCATTCAGGTTCTCAACATTGGTTGATTACCGGTCCACGAGGAGCTGGCAAGTCCTTCTTTTTGCGGTTGATTCAAACTGGATTTGCGAAGCAGATGCCACAGCAGGCGGTGTTCGTGCTCATGCCGGAGGAGTTGCCTAACGTTTTTTCCCCTCATGAGTGGCTGCGAGAGATTCAACGACATCTACCGAGCGACGAAAAATCTCCCGGTGCATCGGCTGCATGGCAAGTGCGAGAACCCTCTCGGGAATGGGAATCAGCCCTGCACGACCTCAAGAGTGACTTAGGTGACCGATTCCTGGTGGTTGGAGTCGAGAACTTCGATCAGTTGATGAAGACTGCCTTTGAGGGGAATGTTGAGGCCTCTCAATTGCGCTGGTTAATGGAAAACGAATCGCAAATCATGTTATTGGCGACTGCGGTTGAGGGTGATTTCGATAACAACTATCACGCAAGACTGTTCCGACAATTCCATCACATACCACTTCGTCGCTGGGACGAAGCCGATCATTGCCATTATTTGGACCGTCGAGCTGAGCTGCTCGGTATTGAAGCCACCAGTCGACAACGTTCTCGAATTCGAGCTTACAGTTACTTCACTGGAGGCAGCGCACGTGTGGCCGCAGTCTTAGCAGCCTCGATTCTCGATCATCAAGATCCGCTTGACGCAAGCGCAGATCTGCGAGTAGCACTCGATCGATTGTCAGATTACTATCGATCGCAACAGGATAGAATGCCCCCCAACTCTCGCAAGCTTTTTGATGCTTTGATTCGTGGTGGCGAGCCTGCTTCGCAAGTCGAATTGGCCGAGCGTATTGGTTCCAAGCAGAGCGATATCTCACGAGCGTTTCGCTGGTTGGTTGATAACGGATATGTTTGCAGCCAGCACAAGCCCGGCAGTAAGAGCCATGCGTATCGCATATCCGATCGTCTTTTCGTTCAGTTCTATCGCATGCGATACCTTTATCCCAATGAGCCATGCCAACTGGCAATTCTGTCGGACCTTTTGGCGGCCACGATTGAGTTCTCTGATAAATGGAGGTTAGCGGAACGCTATCTCGGAAAAGAAATGCTGCCCGAAGCGGAGCACATGATCAGGCTGGCACTGAGGGAAAAAGGCGTTGATGAAGCCACCATCAATCAGTCCACCCGGGATTTGGCCAAAGCGTTAAAGATGGGCAATGAATGGAAATGGTTGGAGCGGCGCCAGAGTCAAGTTCTAAGAGAGTTTGCATGGGATTGCGTGCATAGATTCAAAAGCAATGAAGAGTTCCTCGAAGCGTTAGAGTCTGCGAGGCAAGCATTACGGGTAAAATTTGGAGCTGATGCAGATTGGGTTATTTCCTATTGCGAAAGCTGCAATATCGACTGTCTGATTGAATACTACATGATCTCCTTCACATTGGGACTTGGCGTGAATCCACGCACCCGGCTTGAGTCTGTTGACTTCAAGGAATTTCAAGAAGCGACAAAATCGATTCTGGGGGATCGAAGGCAGCCACTTCTTTCAGCGGTACTCTGTGCAGTACAAGACTTAG
>CAYWNG010000674.1:0-3704 GCA_964458685.1 uncultured Pirellulaceae bacterium | reverse complement strand
CGATTTTTTGTTGGTCACCCTGATCGATGCCGCGAAGAAGAATTTCAAACTGATTTCCAGCGATATCTTGCGCGACGAATTGCCGAGAAGTTTGTCCCAAATATTCGAGAATGAAGGATCGATCTTCGAAATCTTGCTTGGGACCGCGGTGAATCGTGAGGTATTGCTCGGTTTGAGCGTGGCGATCTTTCAAGCCACCGTAACTGATCTGCTGTCTGGGCAAATTCCAGCCGCGCAGAATCGCTTGAATAGCTTCGGGGGTACCGAGCGAAGTTTTCCGCAAGCGGTAAAGCGCAAATGGGCCGCCTTGAGCTTGGACGCTGGTTAGCTCGCGGACTTGAAAATCGGTGGGGAGGCTCTTAAGTTTCATCCCCAGGATTTTAGCAGGCTTACCAAAACTGCCCAGCGCAACATCTCAGTAAGCCAGCTCTTTTTAGTCGACTGAGCGAACGTTCTGAGCCTAATTTGAATCTAAACAGCCTCTAGTTCTCGCTCAAACAGGCTTGCCACGCTTGAGTCGTCCGATGCGAACTCTCCAAAAGGTCGTCATAATCTAAGTGCTCGACGCCCGCGCCTTGCAATTCGATCTCATAAAATCCGTCGTACCCAGAACTACTAAACAGACTGATTAGCTCCAGCAGGGGAAGTCGACCTTGTCCCAGCAGGCAACGATTCTGACGTCCCATCGGAGCGAACTTGGCATCGCCCAGTTGCACCAAACGCACATGCGGCGCGAAGGA
This sequence comes from uncultured Pirellulaceae bacterium, assembly GCA_964458685.1. Lineage (GTDB taxonomy): Bacteria > Planctomycetota > Planctomycetia > Pirellulales > Pirellulaceae > Aureliella. The sequence goes on along the minus strand of CAYWNG010000674.1, from coordinate 2,964 downwards.
TTCGAACCAAGAAGTGACTTCAGAATCCTGAGCCAAGTGATAGCTGTCGAAGGCAATGCCTAGATTCGGATTGCTAACTTCGGCAATGACATCCAAACACTGTGGAATTGTGTTCAAAAACCAATCGGGACCACAACCACAATGGAAAGGTTCCAGGGCTAAGTTCACGTTGACGGCTTGAGCAGCTTCGGCCAAGTCCCTGATAGCAGTTCTCAGCAAGCGCATAGCATGATTGCGAGTGTGACCGTTTCGCGTGCCGATGTTGATGACGGCAGTTCTCGCCTGGATATCCGCAGCCAACTGGATGATGTCAAGCGCATCACACATGTTGTGTCGGAACGACTTACCGTTGCATCCGGTAAAGCCTCCTTGGTAGGTCAGCGACGAGATCGTGAAGCCGTGCTCTCGCAACAGCTCAACGCCCTTCTCCTCACCGTACTCAGCCAACTTCGGATACCAAATTCCGATGGCTGAGAATCCTGCCTTGTGATAGTGAATAACATCTTCTTCAAAGGACCACTTTGGCGTGGAAAGTTCGTTGACTGAAAGTCGCAACATCCGTGCTACCTGAGTCGAGTATGTTGAGCACCTAACACCAAACAGTCTAGTGTTAAGTCGGGGGGGCATACACGTTGACGACACCGGAGTGAGATCAACAACTTTAATCTGGATGAGAGCTCGTGATAAGTGGTTGAAGAGACGCGAACGCTGTCCACGTTTCATCCAACGCCGGAGCATTGTGCTAAAAGTTCGTGAAACTGTAAAGCGAGACTTTTTGGTTTTCATTTGCAATCATTAGACTCGCGCAAACTGTGCCAACTATTGGTCTTGACTTCTTCACGCTATACTCATGGCCCTCAATGCAATGCCAATTGGATGATCGAATTGCAAGACGAATCGTTTTCACTCGACGCTTCACGGCCATAACATTCGCATCGTCGCGCACGTTGCGGACAATACGCGAAGGGCACCATGGACATTGCAAAGATTGCTGAAAAAAATTTCTGACCCAACTTTGAAAACTCTTCTGTGACTAATTTTTGATGACCGGGATTTTCGTTAGCCTTGATGGAGTTGATGGATGTGGCAAGTCAACTCAGATTTCTCTGTTGAAGGAGTGGTTCGAGCAGCAAGGACGCGACGTTCTGGTTGTTCGCGATCCTGGCGGCACTAAGTTAGGCGAAGCACTTCGAGAAATTCTTTTGCATCGAACGGAGATTCCGCTTGTCGGTACCGCGGAGATGCTGCTGTACATGGCTAGTCGCGCGCAGTTGGTCCAGGAGCGAATCTTGCCAGCGCTCGCCGACGGTCACGTTGTAATCTCAGATCGTTACCTCTTGGCGAATGTTGTCTACCAAGGCAGTGCAGGGGGGCTGGACACCGAAGCGATATGGCAAGTTGGTCAGATCGCAACCTGCGGACGCATGCCTGACTTAACTTTTTTGCTCGACATCGACCCCGTCATCTCCTTCCAACGAATGCAGGGTCAGCCAGACCGGCTGGAAAGCCGTGGACTGGACTACATGAATCGCGTTCGACAGGGTTTTTTAGACCAGGCCAGAGAACTTGGAACGCAAGTCGTGAAGATTAACGCAACAAACACAATCAGCGAAATTCACGCGGAAATCGTGGAAAGAATCAGCACTTTGTTGCAATCTAAGTGAATCGTTCCAGGCTGCAAAGCACGCACACTGCAATCATCCCGTTGATTTTTGACTTAGCAGCCGATAGCCTGAGCCTTTCAATCGATTCGGCCGCAACCCGTCTACCACTGCGGCTGATTAGCGATCAATTTCTCGACGCATCACCACCGCACGGCACCCTACCGCAACTTCCGCAACTATCTCGCCGCAAACAACAGCATTGCAGGAACTCCATCGATGATCCACCACCGCTTGATACTCTGCCTAGCAATCGTCGCTTTGTTGAAGTCAACCAATCAATGCTGGTCGCAATCTCCCATCGTGATTGCACATCGCGGCGCCAGCGGCTATGTGCCGGAACACACGTTGGTTGCTAAAGCGCTGGCTTATGGCATGTCCGCCGATTACATCGAACAAGACTTGGTACTTTCTAAAGACGGCGTGCCAGTCGTGCTTCATGATATTCACCTTGATGCGGTCACGGATGTCGCCAAACAGTTTCCTGATCGAAAGCGGCAAGACGGTCGCTATTACGCTATCGACTTTACGCTGGCTGAGATCAAGCAATTGAATGTCAACGAGCGAATTCAGATCAAGACTGGCCAGCCTGCCTACGCAAGTCGCTTTCCCGCCGGTGCGACCTCTCTTCGAATCAACAGCCTGGAGGAAGAGCTGAAGTTGGTTCAAGGCTTGAATCAAAGTACTGGAAAAAAGATCGGAGTCTATCCCGAGATCAAGAAAGCTGCTTGGCATCTGGAGCAAGGACAAGACCTTAGCGCGATCGTTGTTAAGATTTTGCAACAGCATGGATACAAGACTAAGTCGGATCTATGTTGGTTGCAGTGCTTTGAATGGCCCGAGGTTCAGCGGATTCGCCAGAAGCTCGGATGGGAAGGTCGCTTGGTTCAGCTAATGAGCAGTTCTTCAGGCAAAGCTGGCGAGAGCGAATACGATAAACTGCAAACCAGTGAAGGCATGGCTCTGCTTGCCAAAGTGGTTGACGCAGTAGGACCAGATCTGAGAACGATCTTCACCGGAAACACGGTTGCCGAACTGAAGCCCTCTGAGTTTGTCGAAAAAGCTCATGAACACAAACTGGCAGTGCATGCCTACACAGTTCGCGCGGATGAATTGCCCAAGCCCTTCGAAACTCTGGATCAACTGCATCGCCTGCTCTTAGTTGAGGCCAAAGTAGACGGTTTGTTCACCGACTTTCCAGACAAGACGGCTCAGTTTATCCAAGACAATCGAATTTGGCTGACTCAACTGAATGGACTTGAACCCATTAAGCTCTGGCCCTCAACACCGCCTGGCAAGATCG
>CAYWNG010000673.1:0-3719 GCA_964458685.1 uncultured Pirellulaceae bacterium | reverse complement strand
TTAGGAGAGGACGCGAAGCTCCATGGAGTCTTTATGCTTCAATGAGCAATTAGACTTCCAGGAACAAACGAGTTGGATCTTCGCAGATCTCCTTGATCGTCTTCAAGAATGTAACCGCTTCACGACCATCGATGATTCGGTGGTCGTAGGTCAAAGCGAGATACATCATCGGCAGGATCACGACCTGGCCGTTGACCGCCATAGGACGTTCTTGGATCGCGTGCAAACCAAGAATGGCACTCTGAGGCGGATTCACGATTGGCGTGCTGAGCATCGAGCCGTAGACGCCGCCGTTGCTGATCGTAAATGTGCCGCCGGTTAGATCTTCAGGCATCAAGCGATTGTCCATCGCCTTGCCGGCAAAGTCGCCAATGGTTCGTTCGACTTCGGCAAAGCCCATGTGTTCGACGTTGCGTAGAACTGGAACAACCAAGCCCTTGCCGCCACCGATGGCGATCCCGATGTCCATATAGTTGCGGTAGACGATGTTGTTGCCACGGATCTCGGCGTTCACGGATGGGAAACGACGGAGAGCTTCAACGCTGGCTTTGGCGAAGAAGGACATGAAGCCTAACTTAACGCCGTGTCGTTGCTGGAACGCATCGCGGTACTTGTTGCGAAGGTCCATGATCGGCTGCATGTTCACTTCGTTGAATGTGGTGAGCAAAGCAGCGTTGTGTTGAGCTTCGACCAAACGGTTAGCAATGGTCCGACGAATCATGCTCATCGGCTTGATCTCTTCCATGCGGCTGACAGCGCCGGAAGCGGAGCTTGATCCAGGCGTGGGCACTGAGACTTGCAATTGTCCTTGCGGCTTGGAAGCGGCAGGAGCCGGCGCAGGAGAAAGTGTTGCGGCCGGTGCCGGTGTCGATGCTGCTGGCTTGCCAGTTGCTGCCAAAGCGTCCTCTTTCAGAACGCGACCACCGGGGCCAGAAGCCTTCACGTCGGCGGCTGACAATCCCTTCTCTTCCAGGATGCGCTGAGCCGAAGGCATTACGCGCGGAGCTTCCGAGCTTGCACTCGCTGGTGCTGCCGCGGCAGAAGCTGCTGCTGGTGAAGCTCCAGATCCGCCTGCTGATCCCGATGATGGAGATGCGGCCGGTTCGAGAGTGCAGATCACTTCGCCAACGTTAGCGAACTCTTCAACCTTCTTGCGAATGCTGCGGATATAGCCAGCCTCGGGTGCGAGCACTTGCACAGCAGCCTTTTCGGTTTCCAAGTCAGCAATTGTCTGATCCTTGGCAACCCAGCTTCCCTCTTGAACTAGCCACTGGCCAATCTGAACTTCCGAGATGGACTCACCAACCGATGGAACCTTGACCTCAATCATCTGTATGACTCTGCTTCCGCTATTTTGTTTTGCGAATAATGTGTGCGAATGAATGCTGTAGTGCGAACTTGATTTGTGAGCTTCCGTTACTTGGCGAAGGCTTCGTCAAGCAAGTCTTGCTGCTCGAGTGCGTGGCTTCGATTGGACCCCGTCGATGGGCTTGCCGATTCGACTCGCGAAACGCGACGCAGCTTCAGCCCTCGCTCCAGAAGACAATCGCCGAACTGAACCTTCATGAACTGCCATGCGCCCATGTTGGTCGGTTCGTCTTGAACCCAAACAATATCTTTGCAACTGCTGTACGGCTTCAAGGCGTCCAACAGAACTTGCTCATGGAGCGGATAGAACTGCTCGATACGCAGGATCGCAATGTTGTCCGCTTTGATCTTCTCACGATGTTCGATCAATTCGTAGTAGACCTTGCCGCTGCACATCAAAACGCGATCGGTTTGCGTCGGATTCTTACGTTCGTCGCCAAGAATCTTTCGGAAGCCACCGCTGCTCAAGTCGGAAAGCGGCGATACGACTGCCGCATGTCGCAGTAGGCTCTTTGGCGTCAAGACGACCAAAGGCTTGCTCCAACGATACTTGGCTTGTCGACGCAGCAAGTGGAAGTACTGAGCTGGTGTGGAAGGTTGAGTCACTTGCATGTTGTGTTCTGCGGAGAGCAGCAGCAAGCGTTCAAGCCGTGCCGACGAGTGCTCGGGGCCAGCACCTTCAAAGCCGTGAGGTAGGAACATGACGAGCTTGCTTAGTCGTCCCCATTTGTCTTCGGCGCTGGCGATAAACTGATCGACGATAACTTGAGCGGCGTTCCAGAAGTCGCCGAACTGAGCCTCCCAAATGATCAAGCCTTCAGGGCAGTCCAAAGAGTAGCCGTACTCGAAGCCGAGGACTCCGCTTTCACACAGCGGGCTGTTGATTACATCGAATCGAGCTTGATTGGATGAAAGATTCTTCAGCGGAGAGTACTTGCTTCCATTTTCGCTATCGTGCAAAACGCTGTGTCGCTGACTGAACGTGCCTCGCTCGCTGTCCTGTCCGCTCAGACGAATTGGATGTCCATCCATAAGGAGACTTCCAAAGGCGACAGCTTCTGCGCTGGCCCAGTCGAGCGGTCGAGTTCCTGCAGCCATTTCGCCGCGAAGACTCATGAAACGCTGCAACTTGCGATTGACGTTGAAGCCTTCGGGAGTCGACGAAAGCTTGGTTAAGCACTCCTTCGCTACGGCTTCGGTAATTGTCGTGTCTGGTTCTGAGGCAGTCGGTTCTGGACCACCGAAGTAACCTTGCCAATGGCCACCCATGGTCTGAAGGTCCGAGACATACTCTTCCTTCTGCGCCAGTTCGAATTCGCGCTCCAATTTGGCTTGGCGAATTTCCGAAATGTTGTCAGCCTCTTGACGAGTGATTTCACCCAGCTTGAGCAAGCGATCGAGATAGCTCTCGCGGACACTCTTGCGTTGGTCAATAGTCTGATACATCAGAGGCTGGGTGTAGCGAGGCTCGTCGCCCTCGTTGTGGCCCCAACGACGATAAGCGTACATGTCGATAACGACGTCGCGCTTGAATTCGCGGCGGAAGTCCATCGCTAGACTGATCACTTGTGCGACCGCTTCAGGATCTTCACCATTGACGTGGAAGATCGGTATTTGCAGCATTTTGGCGACGTCGGTCGCGTAAGTGCATGAACGCGATTCGTCGGGCAAAGTGGTAAAGCCGACTTGGTTGTTGACGATTACGTGCAGCGTTCCGCCGGTCTTGTAGCCCGGCAACTCGCTCATGTTCAGCGTCTCTTGCACGATACCTTCACCGGCGAAGGCAGCGTCGCCGTGAATCAAAATGGTCATCGCTTTGGAGTGACTTGCATCGCCCAAGCGATCCTGTTTGGCTCGAGTTCGCCCTTGAGCGACAGTGTTCACGTATTCCAAGTGGCTTGGGTTAAAGCACAGCGAAATGTGAACCTTATTGCCGGTCGACGTCGTCCAGTCGCTGCTGTATCCGAGGTGATAGCGCACATCGCCGCCGCCGCGGTGCATGTCCGGAACGGGATCGTCGAACGACCAGAAGATGCTTTGAGCTCGTTTGCCGAGAATGTTGGCCAACACGTTCAATCGACCGCGGTGAGCCATCGCAATAACGACTTCGGATACTTGGTGTTGGCCTGCTTTTTCCAGAGCCAAATCCAACAGTGGAATCAAGCTTTCGGCACCTTCGAGCGAAAAAGTTTTGGCTCCCACAAACTTGCGTCGCACGAATTCCTCGAACACTGCCGCGTCAGCCAGTCGCGTGTAAATTCGCGTCTGCACCTCGCGGGAAAGCTCCAAGCGATTCTCGCAGCTTTCCATCCGTCGCTGTAGCCAATCGCGAATGTTGCGATTTTCGATGT
>CAYWNG010000672.1:0-3722 GCA_964458685.1 uncultured Pirellulaceae bacterium | reverse complement strand
GCATATCTTTTCAAAGGAAATGACACAAAGAAATTCATAGTGACCAAAGGTGTCCGCGGGCATTGCTATCATAGAATCCGTTCCTTATATTGGACCGATCAACCCGCCTTTTGTGAGTAGTGGGTAATTAGGTGGAGATTCGCTCTACAGCGGTAAATCCGGTGATTTCGCGAGGGTTGTCAAAGGTGTCAAACCAGCGACCTATCGTCGCGGCGTGTAAATGCTGGTCAATGTGCAGTAATAGAATGAGTAGAACGGTGAGTGATAATCAATCTTTCGATACGAGGTTCGCCGCACTGACTGGAAACGACCCATTTCCGTGGCAGCGCCGTTTGTATCATCGTATTTCCGGAAATGAAGCGACACGATCGCCGGAGGTTCCAAGTTCTTGCTGCCTCCCAACAGGACTTGGCAAGACTAGCGTTATCGCAGTATGGATGATCGCCCTTGCGGATGGCGCTCCGCTGCCGAGGCGAATGGTTTATGTGGTCAATCGACGTACGGTAGTTGACCAAACAACGAACGAACTCTTCAAGTACCGCGACGCGATTCGCGACAAGGAATCACTGTCGTCACTCAAGCGTTTGTTTGCTCCCTTGTCAATCAGCACGCTTCGCGGACAGTTTGCAGACAATGGCGACTGGTGCGAAGACCCGTCCAGACCATCGGTCGTTTGCGGAACCGTCGATATGGTCGGCAGCCGATTACTTTTCAGCGGCTATGGAATCGGCCGCAACAAACGTCCAATGCATGCTGGTTTTCTCGGACAGGATGCGTTTCTGATTCACGACGAAGCTCATCTCGAACCTGCGTTTCAGAGGCTGATCGAGACGATCGTGGTTCAGCAGAAGGAACATGAACCGGCCACATCATGGCCGAAACTCACAGTCATGGAACTGACTGCGACAACCAAGTCGCATGACTCGTTCAAGCTAGAAGACGACGACTATGTCAACACCATCGTCAACCAGCGAATGAACGCGAAAAAGCGACTTAAACTCCATACACTTAAGGATGCCAAGAAGCCTGCAAAGGAGTTGTTCGAAAAGGCTTTGGAATTCAAGGGCAGCGAGCGGGCGATCGTGGTCTTTGCCCAAAACGTGGAAACGGTATTAGAGATCCAATCTTCTTTGGCCAAAGCGAAAGTTCCAGCGGAGAATATTCGAACTCTCACTGGGACCATGCGTGGCAAAGAGCGCGATGCATTGGCCGGTGATCCAAGTCGTGCTCTTCTTCCAGATCCAACTTTCGCAAGATTCTTTCCTCATTCCACATCCACTGCAACGACTGGAACGGTTTACCTCGTTTGCACCAGCGCGGGTGAAGTGGGAGTGAATATCTCGGCCGACCATTTGATCTGCGATCTCACCACATTCGAGAGTATGGCCCAGCGTTTTGGGCGAGTGAACCGCTTCGGCGCGTTCAAAGACTGTGAAGTTCACGTTTTCCATCCGGGGCCGAGTGGTTGGGATGATAAGCACCAGCTTACAATTCCTCGGCAAAAAACGCTCGAGCTACTTCGCGAATTGGAAAAGAAAGAGTGCGCCAGCCCTAAAGCTCTCAGTGAGCTGTCTAGTGCGGAACGCGCTGCTGCATTCGCACCAACACCAGTGATTTTACCAGTTACTGATATGTTGTTCGACGCGTGGGCCCTGACTTCGATAACGGGAAAACTCCCTGGGCGTCCTCAGGTCGAACCCTATTTACATGGCTTGACCGAACAGAATTTGCCTGAGACGCAAGTGGCTTGGCGTGAAGATGTGCATCTGCTGGCGCATGAATCCATTAATGATACAGACCGGGCCGAGCTACTAATCTCGTATCCGTTGCTCGCTCAGGAGCTCTTGCGAGAACCGAGCGAGCGCGCCTTCAAACGCTTGGAGTTGATCGGTAAACGTAATCCCGATCATCACGCGTGGCTTGTTAATCTTGATGGTGATGTTAAGCAAATCACACTCGATTTCTTCAACAATAAGGACAACAAAGAACTAATCTACGGCATGACGGTCGTACTCGATCCGCGCAGCGGTGGATTGAATAGTGCGGGTATGCTCGACGGAGAATCTGAAATTGCTAACGATGTATCTCGAACGGTCGACCGATGCCGTTCAGCCGATGAAGATGATGTTCCGTCAGACTTTCACGAAGTCTTTAGCCTAACTATTCCCGCAAAGGACGAAGACGATGATCCTCGCGTTCTTCAATGGTTCAGTCGCCGCAACACGGGCGAAGTGAAGTCAAAGAAGCCAGTTCTTCTTGAGAGTCATGTTGAGGATGTCGAACGGCAATTGGAGCAAATTCTCAATCGATTGTCGTTGAGCGAATCGCTTAATAACTGCCTTAAAATTGCTGTTCGCTTTCACGATGCAGGTAAGCGTCGCTTGATCTTCCAGTCCATTCTTGGGAACAGGAATGCGCCAGATGTTTGGTGGGCAAAGTCTGGGAGGCGGACCAGAACCCGGCTCGAGGAAAAGTACCGTCATGAATTCGGTTCGTTGAGCGACCTACCCAGCGCATCAAAGCTGGGCATCACGGAAGACGAGCGTCAGTTGGTATTGCACTTGATCGCAGCGCATCACGGACGTGCTCGGCCTCATTTTCCAGCGGATGAAGTCTTCGATCCCAATCAGTCCGATCAAGCAAGCAATGAATTGGCAATGACTGTCGTTCAACGTTTCGGAAGACTGCAAAAGCGATACGGTCGGTGGGGGCTCGCATATTTAGAGTCGCTTCTTCGCGCCGCAGACTGGTCCGCTAGCGCCAATCCAAATCCTGAAGGAGAAGTCGACGAATGAACTCTGCGACTCCAAGTTTCTCTGTTAACGTCGATCCCACTAACCCTGGCCAGTTCTTCGCCTGCTGTGGCCTACTGGAACTAGCAGACCGTCTTTGGCCAGGTGCTGAGGGTTGGTTTGAACCCGAGGGACGTGTTTTCAGCGTCGCGACCAATGGAAAATTCAAATGTATTTTGGATTTTTTGGTGCGAGTTTCGCCACGTGAAGTCTTGAATGTCGAAAGCAATGGCCTTGAAGTTCGGCCAATGATTGCGATCCTAGCGTTACAACTCGATGGAGAAAAGACTGGAGAGTTCCTGTTGGATTCATGGACGCGAATCGTGTTACGAAAGGGCGTTGCACAAGTCCAAGGTCAACCTCCTTGGAATTTTTGGTCTGGTCAACAAACGTCTTTGGGAATTTGGTGCGGATTACGTGCTGCTTTGTCAAAACAAATGAAGACCGTCGACCTCGCAACTTCCATTGATCCATTCTCTCAACGTCTACTTCAAGGCGGTCGATTTGGTTTTGATTGCGGGCCGGCGTGGAATGCTTTAGACGTGGGTTTTTCACCCAATGAACAAGACATGGAGGTCGAGTCGTCTCCATTGGTTGAGCTACTCGCCGCCGTTGGTCTACAACGTTTTCGTCCGGTTTTGAACGCCGACCGGGACGGGTTCGACTACTTTACTTGGCACTGTCCTCTTTCACCAAGTGTTGCAACTGCAGCAATGGCTGGAACTATTCGCGAAGCCCTTACGAAGCAATTTCGTGCATTCGTTGTCTCGCGTGGTCAGTATGACGCGCTAGGCAAGGCCTTTTCCATTCTAACTTCAGGAGATTCTTATGAATAACAAGTTCGATAGTTGGTTTAATGATCGCGGACCTGCAGCAATCGTACTTCGCGAATACCTTGTCCCTGTAGAGGGCTCTGATGGCGTTTTCTTT
>CAYWNG010000671.1:859-3751 GCA_964458685.1 uncultured Pirellulaceae bacterium | reverse complement strand
GTTCCGGCAGCTAGCAGAGCGAACAGATAAAGCCAGCCGCATGGCAACAGAGCAGTCAACAGACCGACGCTTAATCCTCGAAGTGGCAAAGGCAGCTTAAACACAATCGGCCGTAGACGAAGCAGTTGAGCTGTGAACCAGTTGGGCTTCGGCGCGGCGTACGGTGTCGCACTTTGAACTGCCACACCGATTTGCTGAGTCGCTGGAGGAGTTGGAGACGCATTAGGAGTTAGTGTCGCTGAAGGTTCTGATGCTTGTGCACGACGTTGGCTCAACCATTTGCGAAGGCGAGGTCCAGCGATTCGCCAGAGCGATACCACTCCGAAAACAATCATCATTCCGCCGACGATTCGAGCGGCCAAAAGCTGAACACCCACAACGCTTCCGCCCCAATCAACCAACTGGCCCAAACTGCCAGCGATCACACCCGCAATGGCATAGGTCGCGCCTCGGCCCACATGATATAGCCCGGTCGACAGCCAAACCGATGTCCCGCGACTGGAGCGATCTGCGCCGGCAGCCCAAATTGCCAGCGGCCCACACATGCCAACGCAGTGTAGGCTGCCTAACAAACTTGCCGTAGCTATCGCACTCAGAAGCAACCACATCGTTAGGTCCCCGACTCTTCAGAGGTCTTGGGGCCAGCTTTTTGTACATGCTGGCTGACACTGGCTGAGTTGATCAGCGTAGTGAATCGCGATTCGGCAACACCATGATCGCCTTCAACGACTACATCGACTCCCCACAACCCGGCCTGAGTCAAACGAGTCGTTGCCACGTATTCGCCCTCATGTCCTTCATCAAACACAATCTTCTGAACATCAGCGCCGCGAGCATGATGATAGATCGAAGCTGAAACGCGTTGCTTCACGACGGGGTCATTGTTTTTGGTGAGTCGTATCTTCAGTTGTCGCGACTGAGTTTCGACATCAGCGGTTTGCACGGTCATTTCTAGCTGCCAGCCCAACTCGACGAACTGGTCTAGATTTCGCCGTTTGATATCCCAGTCTAAACCGGCTTGATAATAGTTGGGAATAACGGCCTGGGTCGGGTCCCCTGTAGCCAGCATCACAGTGATTACACCGCCAATGACTTGCATACTTAACAAACCGACGATGATTCCAACCCAAATCCTCTTGGCACGGCGTTCGACCTTTTGATTCTCGTCAGCAATTGGCATAGACATATCCTTAACCCCTGGGTCCCATCAGTGTGAGTTCAACATCGCGGGAAAGTCCGTTTTGGTCGGTGATTCTCAAAACGGCAGGCAAGTTGCCTTTGCCTGTGATCAATCCAGTAGGAAAAAGCACATTGATCGCAACCGAAGCGTGCTCGTGCGGCTTAACGGTCATTTGTTCTTCTTCAACCACTTCCACTGAAACCAATTCAGGCGACACGACAGCTACCGTATAGACTTGGTCTTCTTCGGTTCGATTCGTAATCTTCAAGTAGAACCGATTGAGTATTTTGCTTGGCGGCATCGCAGTAAAGACGGCGCCTCTGCCGCGAGTTACATTCGCGGTGAAACCTGTCGTTGCTTGTAGAGCGTAAACAAAGCCTGACAGAATTGCGACTAGCAGGATCGGATAGAGAATAGTTCTGGCTCGTAGAATTCGCTTGGGCTTCTTTTCGAGTTCCGCTTGCGAGCTATAGCGTATCAAGCCAGTGGGAAGGCCAATCTTGGTCATCACGGAATCGCAAGCATCGATGCATTGAGTGCAGTTAATGCACTCCATCTGCAATCCGTTACGAATATCGATACCCGTTGGGCAAACCACAGTGCACTGATGACAGTCCACGCAGTGCCCTTTGTTGTCACCCACTTGTCGCTTGCCTTTTTCGCGAGGTTCGCCGCGGTTGTAGTCGTAGGCAACAATCATCGATTGCTTATCCAGCATCACCGATTGAAAACGGCCATAAGGGCAAGCGATCAAGCAAGTCTGTTCTCGGAAGTAGTAGAAGTCAAAGGTCATCAAGACAGTTGCTACAGTCATGACCAAAAATGCGGCTGGATGCGAGAAAGGAGTGCTGTGCAGTATCCAATCTTGCAACTTCTCTGGACCCACAAAGTATGCCAGGAAAGTGTGTGCCAAGAACATGCTTAGCAATAGATAGACCGAGAAACGCAACAACTTGAGAGGAATTGAAAGTGGAGCCTTCGCCTTGCCACCTTTGCCTGCGGTTCCCTCGAACAGTCGATCGATGGGGCGGAAAAGGAATTCCATGTAAACCGTTTGCGGACAAGCCCAACCACACCACGCTCGTCCGGTCACCGCAGTAATGAACACGATCGAAACAAACGCCGACAGAATCAACAGCGCGAGCAAGAGCGTATCTGTTGGATAAAACGTCTTACCCACAAACGTAAACTCACGCGCGATCAAGTCAATTCTGACAAGTGGCCGTCCAAAGATCTTCAAATGGGGGACAACCACGAACACGCACATCAAAACATAGGCAAGAATCCGACGGCGATGCCACCAAGCTCCCGTAACTATTTTCGGAAACAACCAACGACGCGAACCGTCTCGCTCCAATGTACTCAGCACATGCTCGGGAGCGGGCAAAAGAGCTTCGTTCTTTGAGGATAGAACTACGGGCAGTTCTATCGGTGCATTGCTATTCGGAGTTTGACCTTGAGTGGTCATTTTTTCTTCTCGCTATCCGCTTTACCCTTACCCTCTACAGGAGTTTCAGTGGCGGGTGGTGCTGTAGGCCAAGGAGCAATCTCCTGTCCGTCGGGTCCTTTGCCCTCAAGGTTCTTGCCTCGAAGCGACATGACATAACATGAAGCTAGAACAAGTTCATTCTTGCTCAGTCGGTTACCCCAAGCTGGCATCGCACCGTTACCTGCGCCTTTAACCAGAATGGTGTGAATGTCTTCGGGCTTGC
>CAYWNG010000671.1:0-849 GCA_964458685.1 uncultured Pirellulaceae bacterium | reverse complement strand
GTACTTGAAGTACTCATCGGTCAAGTTCGGGCCAACGTTTCCCTCACCTTTTCGACCATGGCAAGAAATACAATTCGTTCGGAAGACGCCCTCACCGACTCTCAGCCAATCTTTTTCATTGGCGTACTTCACCAGCGTTGCCTCATCCGCCTTCAGATCGCCAATCTTTTCGAACTGAACCTTCATTAACGCTTCGTTTTCAGCGTTGTACGAAGCTTCCAAGGTTCGATCCGGCACTCCAATGTGATACCACATGACGTAGCCGATACTGAATAAAAAGGTGGCGATGAAGATATATGTCCACCAGCCTGGTAGTGGGTTGTCGTATTCTTGAATTCCGTCGTAGGCGTGATCGGTTAAAGTGTTATTTTCCATCGCGTGGGTCTTTCACTTCATCGCTGAGTGGAATGGATGCAAATCGCTCGGAGGCCGATCGGCTCAATCGAAACGTGCCGTAAAGTACCATGCCGAACGTGGCCGTAAACAGAAGCAGCGCTGCGTTGGCCAAGTGGGAATAGTCGAGTGAACTAACTAGGTCTCTAATCATTTTTCGGTGCCAATATCAAATTCACTGTGTAACTCAATTTCAATTCGTAACTTAGTTCTTTGCTACAGTTTTGGTCGCGGTGTCAGTCGAGTCTTCAGTCGTCACGGCGGGAGCCGGTGTTTGACTCTGACTCTGACTCTGACTCTGTGCTTGAGCTGGTGCAGTCATCATGCTGCCAGGAGGAGAACCAGCGGCAGGAGCCGCGCTCTTGGCAGCAGGAGCTGGGGTGCGACTAATGTCGGTTCCCATGCGTTGCAAGTAAGCAATCAACGCGATCGCCTGCTTGTTGAACACGTTCGCTT
>CAYWNG010000670.1:0-3756 GCA_964458685.1 uncultured Pirellulaceae bacterium | reverse complement strand
CTTTTCAAGCACCCTCCGCTTCCGCCTCCCACTGCTCCTGGTGTACGCTTACACTATCGCAAGGATTGAATCGAGCTACGCATGGAGTATCTGGCTCGGTACTTCGGGATCGATATCCTCTGCTATTCAATACTCTCCAATCATTTCCATCAGGTTCTTGGGCAGAGGCCCGATGTGGTTGCTCAATGGAACGACACCGAGGTGGCTCAGCGATGGTCGCCCTCACCGCTTAGGCTCGCACCACTCGTCACGCGACTCTCCTGCGAATAACTAAGGTGCGTGTTGGGTTTCGTTCGTTTACCCAGCATGTTAATTGGGTTCGTTCTTTCCGTGTAGTCCGTGACGTCCGTGTCCAAATTTCGGAGGCGGGGATTTTGGTAAAGAAGCGGGGAGACGCCTAGGTAGAGAAGAAGGGGCGGTGCTTTTGTGAGTGAAACCGGCATAAACTTGATGATGTTGGGTTTCGTTCCTCAACCCAACCTAAGAAGCAAATAATGCAGCGGGCGGGACGCCCGAGCACCGAGACCGCGCACCCACAGCCGCGCACCTTACGTCAACATTCGGCAGGGAGTCTCGGGAAGTGCAAATCGAGTCCCTGGCAGAATTGGATGGCCTCGCAAGAACTCGGCAACATCCATCTCGCGCTTTCCTGCCGGTTGAACGCGACTGATCAAGAAGTGGCCGTCAGAACTCTTCACGTCCAGCACAGTCTTCCAACATCCGCTCCAAGCTTCACCCAGCGAACTGGTCTCTCGAACCTGCACTAGGCCCAGCGATTCTTCAGCTTGCGAGCTCAATGTCGAAGAGTCAACTGTCGAAGGCAGCGCCCTCGCCGCGCGAATGAGCAACCGCACTGTCTTGCCGCTGGGCCAAACTAGATCGGCAAAGGTACCGGGCCATGGCTGACACGCTCGCAGCAGTCGCACAAGATACTCAGCAGGAAGACGAAAATCCAACTGCCCGTCTTGCTTGGCAAATCGTGGAGCTTTGGTTACTAGACTGCGATCCTGTATTTCGCCAATCACCGAGCTACCATCCCAGCCCTGTAGTAACTGAACGGCCTCTTCGGTTGCTGATACACCGATGTTTGCCAATCGAGGTTCCAATTCACCTGCAGTCTCATCGGCCAGTACATCCAACGAACGAATCGAGAGCGCAGGGCCTGCATCCAATCTTGGCGTCATATGGATCACAGTCACACCAGCTTTGGTATCCCCGGCCAAAAGAGCCCACTGGACGGGTGCCGCACCGCGATGTCGCGGCAGTAACGAACCATGCAGATTGATGCCTCCCATCCGCGCGGCTGACAAACAAGCCGACGAGAGTATCTGCCCGTAGTCACAAACGAAAAACAGATCAGCGGCGTACGTTCGCAGGTGAGCGATGGAATCTTCGGTGTTTATGGACTGCGGTTCGTAGAGCGGAAGGCCATGCGAGCCGGCCCAATCGACCACGGGCCTGGGAGGCAGCTTCTTGGGAAGTGGCTGTGACAGAGGCCTTGTTACGACCAAGGGAATCTCATGACCTAGCTCGAACAACCGTTGTGCCGATGGGACAGCAAATGGTCCCGTGCCCATAACAATGATCCGCATGACGACTCCCTTGGTCAGCATTCCGATGAAACCCCAAGCACCGTTGGCTAGGGCTTGTTCTTGTTGAGATAACCGGCGCTGGTTTGGAAGTACTTGCGCCTTCTAGTTTGCGCGGCAGTTTGGCTTTCCTGATTTTGCCTTTGCAAGTCCTCAAGGTTTGCCAAACAAAAACGGCACTGCACCGTCTCTACATGGAAGCGAATGTAGTCAGCATTTGATGCGTCCATCGCCCCCAACAGGTAACTGCCCAGTTGTTGACGATTCGGACAGCTCACTCGGTTCCTACGCCAGATTTCGCCCAGTCCATGCACACCGGCTTCGCGTGTGGCAGCGATGTTCAGAAGTCGATTCCGCAACGCTTCGTCGCTTCGTAGCACCTTCTCAATCTCAGCCATCAACGAGCTAGCCAAAGCTTCGTCGAGATAGGCTTGTAATTGTTGATCGGAGAAGGATTGAGGCATATTGGGCCTTACGATACTCGGGAAAAGTTTTCTACAGCGTCGAATTCGACGCGAGCAATTTATGCACTATCATAAGGCAAAAAACTGCTTCGCGGACGTAGTGGTCGGCCTATTTTGTGGGCTGGGTGGGCGCTGAAGTCCGCGGCAGGAACTCGATCCAGTCCACATTCATCAGCCCACCTTGGTTCTTGGGATTGACGAAAACCGCGTAGATATCGTCTGTAGAATCACTTGGCTGAATCAACGCTTCTCGCTGATAAAATTCTTCCCACTTTCCATTGACTTCCACGGGGACCTCGGCAAGCACCTTCCCTGTAGTCGTGCCCAAGCGGAATTCGATCTTTCCACCCGCTCCCGCGCTGGCCACCGATACACGAATACCGCCAACCTGCTGCAAAGGAATCTGCGGAAATTTGAGGTAGCCGTTGTGGTTGATGGCTCCCATGAACTTCCCGCCCTCAGCCTTACCCGATTGCAATGGGTCTGTCCCTTTGAACTCGACGGCTCGCTCGGCTTGGATCTTTCGAGCTCGCAACAACAAACTAGTGGTCCCGGTTAACGATGGCAAGTCTTTGTAGCCCGCGTCCGAGTAGGTCGCGTCCAAACGAATCGCTTGTGCGTCTTGAGGAATCGTAAATTGACTTCGTAGTCCCGTGTTGATTGGCAAGCTGTCCGAGGCTTTCACGGAATAGACATACTGGACCATCGTCTGAATCTCCTCGCGAGTCCGATGCGAGTGTGGCAGCATGGGAACTTTGCCCCAAACGCCTGTTGAACCCTTTTGCACACGCTCGATCGACTTCTCCAACGCGTCACCTTGATCGCGATACTTGTTGGCAACTTCGACAAAAGCAGGTCCAACCAACGGACGGTGCGATGCATGACAATTCAAGCACCCCGACTGACGAATCAACTTCAGGCCCGGTGGCGCGTTATCATCAGCCGAAGCATTTCCATCCAGACCAACGGGAGTCAACTGCACAAAGGCTCGCGTAACTGCGTTCGGGTCCAATTCACCAATCTCGCTGTCGTCCTTGATCGACGCATAGTCGCTGGTCCCATCCTCTCGATCCAAGATGACGATCTCGTAGGTCAAGTTCTGACCGGGCTCGAAAAAGCTGCCAACAGATGGCGTCGCAAATCGCACGGAAGGCGTTTCATTGCCGACGATCACATTCGTCGACTGCCGATTACTGGCTCCACTGGGATCGGTCACATCCAAGTGGATCGAATAGACGCCTGGTGTTTCGAATTGGAATTGTGGAGCAGCCTCGGAACTGAAAACCACTTCGCTGGTTGCAGTGTCGCTCGGTTTAGCATTGGGCTCGGCCGCTGGATTGGGCTCGGCCGCTGTGTTGGATTTGGTGTAGCTCCATCGATAGCTGAGCTTATCAGCGTCGCGATCGGTCGAACGCGATCCATCCAGCTTGACCAACAATGGCTCGCGACCTGCGGACTTATCTACAATCAGCTCGGCTTTCGGTGTGCGATTACCACGAACGTAGTCGATACGCACTAACTCAGCATCTGGATTGACTCCCCACGTTTCGCCATAGATTAGAACGTACAACGAACCACCGGCGTCGAACTTGAGCTGAATGGGTCGGGTGAATTTCTCTTGCGGTAAGAATCGTTCCATTTTTTGGATGCGATGATCCGCGTCTAGGTGAACAGCCATGATCCAATTTCGCGACCATTCAAAG
>CAYWNG010000669.1:0-3776 GCA_964458685.1 uncultured Pirellulaceae bacterium | reverse complement strand
TGGCACCGAAAGGAAGCTCAGCGGTTTGTCGTTGTACGAGAGCATAATGTGGGCGGCGTCTTGGACGACCACGAATTCATGCTTCTTCGCCAAGTCGATGACTTGCTTGTAGAAGTCCACCGATGCGGCCTTGCCGGTCGGACTGTTCGGATAGTTCAGCACCAGCAATTTCACTCGCTGCCACATCTCATCGCTAATTGAGCCGAAATCGGGATAGAAGTCGTTCTCGGCGCGAAGCGGCAGCGGATGCACGGTGCCGCCGTAGTATTTGGTGTGCGTTCCAGCGACAGGATAACCGGGAACGGTCATCAGCGTGATATCGCCTGGATTGATGAAGCACGCTGGCAACATGGCCAAGGCTGTTTTGCTACCGATGCAGTGATTGATCTCTTTTTCAGCATCCAACTGAACGCCGAATCGGCGCTTCATGAAACGAGAGACGGCTTCTTTGTAAGCTGCGATTCCGTTGTCTGCGTAGCCGCGATTGACCGGCTGATTCGCTTCTTCCGCCAGTTTCTCTCGAACCAAAGGAGCCGCCATGGCGTCGTTTTCGCCAATGCCAAAGTCGATCAGCTTGCGATCAGGATAATCTGCCAACGCTTTACGCTTGGCTCGCTTGATCTTTTCAAACTTGTAAATCTCATTGCTCTTACCGTAGTTAATGCCACCGATGCGATCGGCAAAGAGCTTTTGAAAATAGGGATCGGCTGAGGCGGATTCGGGTGTTGCGGTTTGAACAGACATAGTGGGGATTGAGTGACCGAAGTTTGCGGAAAAAGCTGAGTTATTAAGGGCTGCATCCATCAGCGGCGAGCCAACACGAGATGACGGCTGATCGCCTTGCTGTATGATGTATCCTGACGCTAACTCAGCTTATCTACCCAGCCAGAAACGGCAACCCGTCTGCAAACCTCGATCTCCATATGAACCACGATTTTAAGGGCGGAAACAGTCGACTGCTGGCTCGTTTGCTGGACCAGTTTGATCTGCCGATGGCCATTTTGGATCGGCAAGGGCAGATCGTTTTCGTCAACGCGGCGCTTTGCCAAATGGGTTCCGTCGATGCGACAGTATTGGTTGGCAAGACCTGTTCGTGGCAGATTTCCGAAGATGGTCCCATCGCAGCGATCCTGACCGCCTTTGCTCCGCCGGCCGGAGCTCTAGAAGGTCGAGCCGTAATTCGACGCTTGGTATCGCCCATCGTTTTTGGTTCGATTCACACAGGACAACTTTTCTTGCCTCAGTGTGACCAGTCTGGATCGGTGATTTGGACTCTGGTAATACTGGGAAGCGTTGAACAACTGCAACCCATGTTAGCGGTTGATCCGACAGCTCACGTCCGCTCGCAGCCCGACCGCGCTCTGGTTCAGATTCGCAGCCGTTGGAAGTCGCTAGATGGGCTACTAGCCTTGGTCGGAACCAGTCCCGCGATTGAACTAGCCATGCAACGCTGTCAGTTGGCGGTTTCCAATCTGTGTAACGTGTTGATCTCTGGACCGGCAGGCGTTGGCAAGCACGATCTCTCGCAGGGCATCTTCCTCAGTCGTTTGAAGGCTGCCGCTGCAGGCTCTCCTGGAAATATCAACTTGAGCATCGGGCAGTGCTTTCCGATTGATTGTCGAAGGTTAGATGCCGAACTGGTCGATAGCATGCTCGAGATCTTCGTTGGCAGACTGCGCCCCGACTTGCCTCGAGCCGCACAGCAATTGATCCTAACCGGCGTCGATCGTTTGTCGGAAGCTGCGCTGGATCGAGTGATCGCATGGCTGGATCAAATCAGCTCTCACGCGACTGTCGTATCAACTTCGACATTAGATGCAACGCAGATTGCCAGTCGTGGCGCGCGATGGTCGCGGCTGCTCAGTCGCATCGCAGCCATTGAACTACATCTACCGGGATTGGCCGCGCGTCGCGAAGACATCGCACCACTTGCTCTACAATCTCTTTCCGAAGCGTGCAAGCAAGCCGATCGAGCACAATTAACGCTGGCCAACGAGACCTTGAATCTGTTGGAAGCCTTCTCATGGCCCGACAACCTTCGTCAACTCCGCAGCGCGATGTTCGAATCGGTGAAGTCGGCGGTGCTTTCGTCCGCTATACAGCCGAACCACTTACCTGTCGCCATTCGCACCTATTCCAGCACGGTTGCTGTCGAGCAGATGGGGGCGGTCGATCCCATCGACTTGGATAGCGTGTTGGTTGAACTTGAAAAAGTGATGCTCAGGCGGGCTCTCAAACTTTCGCCTCGCAATCGCGCACAGGCGGCTAGACTGTTGGGCATTAGCCGTCCGAGACTATTGCGTCGCATCGTCCAGCTTGGCATCGTAGACCAATCGCCGAATTTGATCGACGAAGACGAGGACGAGGATCAAGACCAGAGTGCTGATAATGACTCAAACGAAAATCAGGAGCGAGAAAGCCGATGAACAAAAATCTTGAGCGATTGAAGATCGACAATTCGCTGCTAGTGCTCGTTGATGTGCAAGGCAAGCTTGCGAGGCTGATGCATGAGTCGGAGTCGCTCATTCGACAATTGGGAGTACTTATCGACGGATGTCGGCTGCTTGGCGTTCCGATCGTGTGGGCCGAGCAGTTGCCCGACAAGCTTGGCGGAACGGTTCCCGAGTTAGTCGAAAAGCTCGCCGGATTAACACCGCTGACCAAATCTTCATTTGGCTGTTGTGAAGACCCGCAGTTGAGCAGCACGATTCGTGAGAGTCGACGTTGGCAAGTATTGTTATGTGGAATCGAAACTCACGTTTGCGTCTGGCAAACCGCAGCTAGTTTGTTGACCGAAGGATACCAAGTTCATCTCATAGCCGATGCCGTTTCATCACGCAGCGAGCTCAATCGCGAGGTTGGAATCGAGCGAATCGTAGCTGCCGGCGGGCAATTGAGTTGTGTCGAGATGGCTCTTTTTGAACTCATGGGTAGTGCTCAACATCCCAAGTTCCGCGACGTAGCCAAATTGCTCAAGTAGGGTGCGGTTGAGGCACGAAACCCACCATCATCATGCAATCGCTCAGGTATTCGAAGACACACGGTGGGTTTCGTGCCTCAACCGCACCCTACGATTGCGGGGCTTGGGCCCATGCCAGTGGCGTTTTCGAAGCCTTCGTGTACACTCTTGGGTTCATTTGGCCGACAACAATCAATTCAAAAACACCTTCTGGAGTTCCCCAACGATGATTACTCTCGAGCGTCGAAATTTCCTTCAAAGCCTTGGATGCGCAGCGGTAGCTGGTGCGTCTATTGTGAATGGTCAAGCGTCAACCGCAGCCGCTCAGGATAAGAAGGGGTTCTTCGAAATCTCTTTGGCTCAATGGTCGCTCAATCGTCAGTTCTTCGGTCGTGAAGGCGTTACCAAGCTGGACCCATTGGACTTCGCGGTAATCGCCAAGAAGCAATGCGGTATCAACGCAATCGAATATGTGAATCAGTTCTACAAAGACGTTGTGAAGAAGCCTGATTATGTCGCGGAACTGAAGAAGCGAGCAGAAGGCGAAGGCGTCAAAGGCCTTCTGATTATGTGCGACGGCGAAGGCAACTTGGGTGATCCCGATACTAAGCGTCGCTTGACTGCAGTTCGCAATCACGTGAAGTGGCTGGACTGGGCGAAGGAATTGGGATGTCATTCGATTCGTGTGAACGCAGCATCCGATGGTAAGCTGACGTACTCCGAGCAACAGAAGCTAGCCGCAGACGGATTGCGACGCTTGTGTGAGATGGGCGAGACTTACGAACTGAACGTGATCGTTGAAAATCACGGTGGCTTG
>CAYWNG010000668.1:2223-3779 GCA_964458685.1 uncultured Pirellulaceae bacterium | reverse complement strand
CTCAATATTGGATGCTTACCACCGACAACGCGATGTGTTGGAGAGTGAGACTTAGTATGGCTCGACGCCCAGATCTCTAGCAGTTTAACGCGAGTCTCGTAGGCAACATTTTCCGTCAGCCAAGGCTCTTCAAACATCAAGCGACAAAGCCGAGCCAATTCAACTGCCTCGAAGTTCCCACTTCGATTCGTCTTATCCGGCATTTCAAAGTGACTGCCCATCGAAACACCCAAGTGATGCAGCGCACCAGCCACTGCGCTCGTTCCTCCGCTATAAGGCCCAAGCACCGCCACCATCGGCAACGACACCTTGGGTTCATTGATCTCTTGAGCTCCTAGAAAAGAGCGAAATCCAACTTCCGAACCAGTTACATCGCTCCATCCATCATCCTGAGCAACTAACCAATCCATGGGCACATAAACGCGATCATGAGACTTCTGGTATGCGCCCAAGAAATGGTCAACATGATGACTTTCCGTCCAGTTCTTTGGATCACTCAAGTAGCCATGGATTCGTCGTATCGTTTCTTGGCCGCGAATAGCGTAAGCATGAGTACGGTTAGTGTTAAACGGTCGATATACCCAGGTAGTGACTTTTTCCGGAATCCCTAAATGAAGCTCGATATGTTGGCCGCCCAGATACATCAACTCCCAATCCTCAGGGAGATCCGCAAAGTACGAACGAACATCAATCGAAAAAGTCTTGCAAAATACAGCATCATCCTCAAGGACCAAGATTGAATTGAGCTCACGCTCGAGCGCCATCTCCAAAATTTTCAAATGAGACAAGTAGCATCCCCATGCACCATGATTCGATTTCCACACCGATGGAACATCAACTTTACTACCGTCGACCGCATTAAATCGGAATGGGGGACGAAAGGGCCAATCCATCGGCAGGTTGCTCAGAAATTGTCTCCAGCGATCAGGTCTCTGCTCAAGATTTAAAACCTGGACACAGTCAAAGTAATCGTATAGATCGTCAAATCTCATGATTGGACATTCAGCCTACATAGATAGATGAAGGAGAGATGTCGTCACTTTATCTATTTTGACATCGATAATCAACTGCACACAAAACTTCTAAAATACTCGTCGACCTAGTTGACTTCTGCTTTTCAATCCACAATCATCACTTGCAAGACCGGAGTTCATTCAGACCTTCAACTAAGGATCGATCATGCGGCGCCCGCTGAAGAGTAATGGTTCTAATGAAGTTCAACGCGAATCAGCTCGTAACCGAGCGAATGATATTCGCAGACAGATGCGATTCGAATCGCTGGAAAAACGGGAACTCCTTGCAGCGAATGTACTGAATGAAACACAAAGCTCTCTTCAGTTTGGTGAGCTCAATACTGAAACCCAACAGACCAGTCAGCTCACTCTGGCAAAGTCTGGTGCACAAGTCGAACACCAAAATTCACAAATCGTTCGCACGTTGAAGTTCACTTCGCGAGACTCTAGTCCTGTTGCAATGTCTGACGATCCGTCGGATATCTACTTTGACTATGGCAAACAAGTGATCGAACTTGACGTTTCAAGAACCTGGACCTTGCG
>CAYWNG010000668.1:0-2213 GCA_964458685.1 uncultured Pirellulaceae bacterium | reverse complement strand
GGCGATTCGATTTTCACGGCTTTGCCAGCGATTGACGAACATGGACAAGTTTCCTTTAGACTCTCTGGAAAGAGTGGCACGAGTGGGATTGGTTCGATCGTTCTAGAGACAGTAGGAGAGACTATTCAATGGAATATCCAGCTTCAGAATGACACGACCTATTCGTTCACCGATTCACTGCATCAAGAGCAAGTACGATCCTGGGATCGATTGGAGAATAGGCTGGCAGAAGGGGAAGGAAGTAGTATCGGAAGTAGCGCAAGCAGTGGAGGTGGAATTATTGGTGGTAGTTCGGGTACTCGTCTAACGATCAGTACCGTAGACTCCGAAGCCGCAGAAAACCATATCTTTTATTGTCCAGAACCGTCGAACCCAGGAGCTTTCAAAGTCACGCTTACACAGGGATCGTGGGCAGGCGGGAACATCACAGTTAACTTGAGCGGAACAGCTATTCCGGGCGACGACTACGACCTTGCAACGGGGCAAACTGGTAC
Source organism: uncultured Pirellulaceae bacterium (assembly GCA_964458685.1). Classification (GTDB taxonomy): domain Bacteria; phylum Planctomycetota; class Planctomycetia; order Pirellulales; family Pirellulaceae; genus Aureliella. The sequence continues at coordinate 1,719 of CAYWNG010000668.1, read as the reverse complement.
AACAACAGCCACTTTTTTCCTACCAGCAATTCCCGTTGTTGGGTTATTCCATGTCATCGTTGTTAACGCAATCGATGATCAAGTTGAACCGGGATTTCGTGAGGCTTCAGGTAGCACAGAGCAAGCCACGGAAACGGCGATCATTACCGGTCCTAGCATCTATGTTTCTGGTTCGGCGGAGATCAAGATTCGCGATTTAAAGGAAAAGCCGACCCTTGAGACTCCCTTTGCCACGGCTCGTGAAATGCCAGTATCGCTATTACCTCCCAACCTGAGATCCGCACCAGATGGTACGTTCGGCCAATTTGAGCTTGTTCCTGAAAGTGGCAAGACAATTTGCAGTTCTTTCTACTGGGAGCTTGATGAATCCTCTGCAAAAGCTGCTACTCGCGGTGGCGACTATATCTTAGTAGACGATGATCCATCCCCACTGACTTTTACTCAACCTTACCCAATAACATTTCCATGGCTTTGGCGCTCCAATTCTCGAATCGCCACCGATCCTGAAAAGGCTCGGCTTCGAGTTGTCGCTTATGAAGATGGCGCTCTTGAGGAAACCGAAACCGTTAAGGCGAGGGCTGTCGCGGCCATCAATCCGAATCATGTTAGTGATCCGATCCAACCCCCAACCGCGCCGTCGCCAGAATTTCAGATCAAAACGGACTGGAAGACTATCGACATTATCAACGACTATCAAGACGGCAGCGTCGAATCTGATTCGAAGGCCTCCTGCTCATGCTCGTGTCCCACATGCGTTGATGGAAACGAAGTTACTCCAGACCTCAGCAGTGGTTCTGTGAGAGTTGGCTTGCTTGGTGGATTGATCTCAGCAACTTCATCTGGTCAGGAGGGACTATATCCAGTAATGCAAGTTGGTGTGAAATTGCCCGTCGGAAGAGCCATACCCAGCAGTTTGCAGGTCAAACTTAACGTGGTTGAACCTGACATGGACGCCAATAACAGTCCCGTTGGACTCGGTCGAAAGACTGTTGCTACGAATGCTCAGGTAGCGCCGATAGTTACTTTTGACGTACCGACGAGCATAGCTCCTGGCACAACACTTTGGTTTACCATGCAGGCAGATCTGACAGCTCACGCAAGAGCTTGGACTGGCGCGATTGCCCAGGAGCGACTGCTGCCGCTTGAGTTTCAAGTTGCCGCAAACTTCAATGCGGGAACCAACGTTGCGAATACCTTTAGCGGTTTCATCGCTAGAACGACTCAGCTTCTACGCGATGAACGAGCCAGCAATATCTCTCCGACTCTTGGCGGCAATCTGACGCTAGGTGGAATGGACCGTTTGATTCGCAATACGATTATCATGGTGCCTGATAATTCCGACGGCGGATCATCTTTGGGCAAAGTGACTTACCAACAAGGTTCTATGCTAGTTCGCGCCGGCGGTGGCTACACATGGTTTGCTAACAGCTCAGGTTCTGCCCCGGATTCTCAAGACGTTTTAAGCGGCGATGTCATCACCGATAGTCGAGGCAACAAAAAGCGATTTAACACGCTTGGTCAAATGATTGAAATGGAATTGGCCACAGGGGACAAGACTACTTTCAACTACCTCACCGATGGTTCTATTCAGAGAATCACAGATCCTCGTGGGCAGCAGACAAACTTCACGTACCTTTCAGGTGCAAACAATACTAAGCGACTGCTGATAAAGACAACGAATTCATTTGGCAATGATACGAACTATGACCTCCTGTGGAC
>CAYWNG010000667.1:0-3791 GCA_964458685.1 uncultured Pirellulaceae bacterium | reverse complement strand
AGTTTCTAAGTTGTTCAAGTGTCGTACGAAATTGCGCAGCAATTTCGGGACGAGTCATTGCGATAAAGGAGATGTAACCGTGTAACCATGCCTTGAAGTTGGGATGATTGATCCGATTTTGCTTTTCTAATCCTTCCGATTTAGCTCGATGCAGTATAGCTCGAATCTGGCGAATTTTCTTGCGTGATACAGTTGGGCGTTCGTTGACCACTAGGCCCGTAACTGTTTGAGACGCATTACGTCGTTGCACACGAGTCTTTTTTCCATTTACTCGAAAGCCTTCTTCAGCAGCAAAGTGTCGAACGCGAGTCATGACATAGGCTACTTTCTCTGACTGTAACTGTCCTCCTGAAAAACTGATGTCGTCTGCATATCGCGTATAGTTCAACTCCATTCGTTCAGCTAGGGCTTGTAAGCGACGATCTAGTTTGATGGAAATCTGGTTTGAGATTGCCGGACTTGTGCATGCCCCCTGAGGTAAACCTCGAGAACCGGTGGCGACTAGAAAACACTGTCCATTCATAGTTACCTTACGTCGTGGACACTCGGTACACAACAACGCCAGAATCGTGGCAACAGATCCCGAGTATCCTAGTCGGGCAAACATCATTCGAACTCTTGGAAAGGAAATACTTGGGAAAAAGTTCTCCAAGTCCATATTGATGACAAAAGCTTGCTTCACATGCACTGTGGCATTTGACAAGATGCTTCGACCAGTGACAAAACCGTGTGCGTTCGGATGTGTGGGTAGCTTGTTGAGAATATTCTCCAAAATCCAGCGTTGAGCCGCAGCAAGCTGTTGATGAGGGGCACTCAGTTGCCGAAAGCCTCCAGAGCGCTTGGGAACTTCGAAGTTTACGTAGTGCGTCCGCTCGGCGACCTCTGCATGGAATGCCAGCCAGCGCAGCTTGGGTATAGAAAGCTGAAGCGCAGCAGCAACATCTTTAGGAGTTTGTAGCTCTGGCAGCTTGAGTTGTTGCAATCGAACAAGATCACTTTCACGCTCACCGAGTCTCCCAGAAACGCGACGACCAAGGAAAACAATATCGTTGTCTCGGCGGTCTTTGATGGCAGCCTGTCGGGCGGCCTTCCGCTCTTGGGCTTCGGCCTGTTTTTTCGCTTTAAGTCGAGCCCGTTCTGCGCGCAACTCTGCAACTGCGGCCTCACCTGCCAGATTCGACTTGTGTTCAATGTTCGATAGGCTTGGGCGGTGCAGTTCCATTTCCGCGCCGACTCGGTGGATTTCCGCCAACTCTTCAGGCGAGATGATTCCCTCGGTCACCATGCCTCGATCCACTAGCATTGTTCGTGGATCATCGATAGGTGGGATTAAATCGCGCCGTCCAAACCAAACATTTCCGAAGAGACGCGTTCCCTTGGCAGCATTCAGCAGTTCATTGCGAGTGATAGGAAGGAATTGTGAAGCGTCAAGATCTAAGGTTTTGTTCTCATGGCGCACTGTCGGGGGAGGAGTCGAGGTTGCTGAACTTTGCGCACCGACTGTTGAAGCTGTTGTTGCAATTCGCTGATGCGTTGCCGAGCTTCCAGATGACGCGCCTTGAGGTGTCGGTGTTACGCCGCTACTCCAGCCTCCGACAACGATTACATTGGGATCGGAAGCAACCGAATTTGATGTGGCCGGCGGAGAGATTGTCGGGGACTTCGTGCTTGAAGGCGGCAACCTTTCGGGCAGTTGAGTCGGCGATTTCGAACTTTGACCGCCAAAGAACCGTTCCACCAATCTTGTCAGGAAGCCCTTTTTTGGGGACGGGCTTTCAGGCGAAACATAGGATTGGGGATTGTGACTATGTCGGTGATAAAGATATGTTTCAGTCGGCTTTCCTACGTTAATTAGCGTTCTCGTATAAGTTGTCCCCAGTGCACCTGACGCAACCATTCTATTGATGATCTCTCGCACATCCGCAAGCTGTATGGTCGTCGAGTGTTTGCGCGCAGTCACCGTAACATCGTAGTCAGTGAACATGATGCTCAGCGCCATGTTACGGAAGACTATTTCTTCGACGATTTTTTCTGTTGCTGGGTTGGCCATGAGAATTCCAATGAGCGGGCGCTGTTTCGTTACTTATGAGCTAACAAGGAAATTAGTCTACCAAACGATTAAACCAATCCAGCAGAGAGGTAGCAGGTGCAGGTGACCAGATCTTGTTGCGCAGTGCCTGCAAGTGACGGCATGGACCTTTGCGAAGACCATTAGCGAAATGATGCGAGCAGGTGCATTTGCCGCGCATTATCCTACCGTCGCCGTCCAGCAGCAATTCAATCTCTTTATTGTTGACGGTACCACTAATTAATCTTAAGCCATTAGAAGTTATGTCATCTTTGGTTGCCCGCACTAGGTTCTGTTGCAAAAGAAGTTTGGCAGCTTGCGTTTCGGAATCATCAGCTCCAATTTGGGCCATGGTTAGTGGAGATGGCATGACTTGTCGCCAGCGATACAATCGAGCGGGCAAGTCGTGAATGACTTGGCCCAGTAAGGCAAGACGATTAAGGCCGGCCGTGAGCGTTGGCTGATCCAGGCCAATATGCTGAGCGAGGTCCTGAATCGACATGGCTGGCCGAATATTAAACGCGGCCGCAATCGAAGTTAAGTGGATATCCCCCACTTCAATCGGCGGCAGGACTTGCGTCAGTGCTGATGCTCCGGTCCAGTTATTGGTAGTCCAACCGCTTAGGCCAAGCGTCATGCGCATGTCACCCATGCGTGCCACCCAAAAGCTAGGTAATCCAGTACCCAGCAGATATACATCCACTTGCTCGATGAGTGGTAACTGTCTGGCGAGAACTCGCAATCGATCGCGTCCCCAAACTCGAATCGTTTCCGCTCGCGTTCCCTGATAAGCTTGTGAGTGCAACTCGATTCGTTTTTCCCAAGGCTCAAGAACAATCACAGGCGGCTTGCCGGGCTCAAGTTCAAACCGTACGGCGCGGGGACTTTTCGCGGCTTTGTGTCGCTGGAGAAATGCGAGCAAGTTGTAAATGCCCTCGCGGGAGATAACTACCTTACGCATCGGCAGGCTCATAGCAGATTGCATCTGCATGAACCCTCGCAACCAACTATTGGGGAGATCGATTTTTTCCTCGCGATGTTCCGGCATCTCAGCAATCTGAACATCAAAGCCCGAGGGATCGATTTCAAATCGCGTTTCTCGATAACTACGTAGCCTCTGAAAATGCTCGTACAAATTCCACGAGTAATCCACGTTGGTGGTACCTAGAGCAGGTGCTTCGGAGTTCTCGAAAGCATCGCGACTTACGGTCAAGCATCCATAGCTACTCTCGTCCGCGCTAAAGCATTCAAAGAAAACCGAATCTTCCGCGACCGTAATGACCGGATCGCATGGCATCATATAACGCCACAATTCGTAGTCGTGCTTTAGGAGGTAATTAGAGTACTTTTGACGAGCTGCCCAATAGGTGGCTCGATGTCGCCGAAAGTCGGCCTCTAGGCCATCAGGAATCGGCACTTCTAAATTGGATTTCAGTTCGGCCTTAGTCGCTTTGATTGTAGTTGATCGTATTGCTGATTCTTGCTTAGCAATCGACTCTCGCCAAGCGTTGTACGCCGAGTGATCTCGTGGCTGGAACCTGAGATCGCTGATCACTACATCGTGCAACGAGCTGATTGCTTCTCGGAATCGTAATGGATCTTTAAGTCGTCCAGAAAAACTAACGCGGTCACGACGCAAATTCGGAGACATCGTAATGGCCAAGCCAGATGTGTCTTGTCTGATTGCGCTGGGGCGTCGATAGGCGAATGTCAAATCCATGGA
>CAYWNG010000666.1:0-3796 GCA_964458685.1 uncultured Pirellulaceae bacterium | reverse complement strand
GGGCAATTGTGCGTTGTTTATCAGGAAGATCGAGTGCTTGGCGGCGGATGGATTGAATAGTGTCGAAGGGTTCTTTGTCCTAAATCAAGTAAGATGAAGAAATCGATAACCGTTGAAGTTCGACCATGAAAGCGAATCGAGGCGAACGCTGTGGGGCTTGAACTTGATGTTGCAGTCAACCATATTGATTCCAAACTACTGGTTGAATTCGATGTTCTTTCAAACTTCAAACATCTCAACGAAAAGGTTCGCTCCATGTTCAGCTCCTCGACTCATTACGCTAGTCGACTCAGAAAGAGTTTGGCGATTCTCTCCATCGCGATGGCAACGGCGTTGATTGCGACTGGACAATCGCAGTTAAGAGCCAGCGATGGTGAGGGGGCGACTGTTGAGTCCAGCGAAGCAAGCGAGCTGAAGACGCTTTTCGGACTCACCGAAGAACAAACCGAAACGCTTTTGAAGATTATCGATGAAGGTAAGACTCGCAATCAGACAATGAAGCACCTCACCTACTTGTGTGAGGAGATTGGTCCGCGGCTAACGGGTTCATCGCGGCTGGAGCGAGCCAACAATTGGGCAGCCGACAAGTTTCGCGAGTTTGGCATGCAGAATGTCGAAGTCAGAAAGTGGGGCGAGATTCCGGTACGCTTCGATCGCGGGCCTAGCTCGGGTCGCATGGTAAGTCCTGTTGAAAGGAAATTCGACTTCACAACACGGGCTTGGTCTGCCGGAACGAATGGTCCGCTGAAAGGCCCAGTGATTCGCGAGCCCAAGACGGAAGAGGAACTTGATGGGCTCGCTGAAAAATTGAAGGGAGCTTGGATTCTGCGTAAGCCCGGTGGAAATACTTCGCCTTTCGAAGCTCGTTTCGAAAGCGCTGGCATCAATGGCTACATCGCATCGGCTCGGGCTGAAACAGTTACGACCGGTGGTGTTCGTGGCTTCATGCAATTGGAAATCGACAAGATCTCACCAATAGTTTCGGCCATTGTCCGTCGCTCGGATTATGACGCGATCAATAGTCGTTTGGCTGACGGTGAGGAAGCGGTAGTCGAGTTTGATCTACAGCACACATTCACGGCTGGACCAATTCCTGTCTTCAACACGATTGGAGAGATTCCTGGGACCGAATTGCCCGATGAAGTTGTCATTATCTCTGCGCACTTAGATAGTTGGGATGGTCCCGGTTCACAGGGGACTGTGGACAACGGAACGGGATCGTGTGTAACCATTGAAGCGGCACGCATTTTGACGGCTGCGGGTGTGAAGCCTAAGCGAACGATTCGCTTTATTCTGTGGAGCGGCGAAGAGCAGGGATTGTTGGGTTCGAGAGCGTACGTTCAAAGCCTGAGCGAAGAGGAGCGATCGAAGATATCGGCGGTGTTTGTTGACGACAGCGGAACGAATCAACAAGCTTCTTTGACCTGCGCTGCGACGATGGAAACGATGTTGCGACAAGCGATTGAGCCGATGAACTATGCGTTTCCCGATGTGCCCATTCGCTTAAACGTTCAGCCTCGCATGCCCTCACGTGGAGGCGCTAGCGATCATTCGTCGTTCAATGCTGTTGGTATTCCGGGATTCTTCTGGGGCAAGACAGGCACAGCGGTTTATGGCTACGCCTGGCACACTCAAAACGATCGTGTCGACCAAGCTGTGCCAGCCTACCTCGTGAAGAACTCGACCGTCTCGGCCATTGCGGGTTATATGTTGGCTCAAGCGGAAACTTTGTTGCCTCGATCACCCGCTGCAGTTGAAGGCGAAGAATCTGAATCGCGACCTCGCGGCAACCGACGACGCGGCGAAGGCAGTGGAGCTGACGAGCAAGCAGCTCCCGCAGAATCAGCTCCAAGTCCTGCCAGCACGCCCGCCAGTCCGCCTGCTGCCGAGGCTCCGGCTGCACCCGTGGAGAAGGCTCCGACAACTGAGCCGGTTCGTAACTAGAGCTTCCTAAGGCTTAGGAAAGGCAAATGATGCCTCGAAAGACGTGAAAGAAATCCAGGCACCAGTCGATTGAAGCTGGATTTCGATCGCCGGTGCGATGGAGTTTAACAGCCTGGGGCGCGAGTCCCAGGAATGGGCGAATCACGGTCTAGTATACAACAGCGCAGTCCACGTTCTAAATGCTAGTAGTGACCATCCAACCTAAGTTCGAGACTCGTCAATGCCCAAGCTGACAATTCGAAACATCATGATCGTAACTGCAATTGTCGCGATTAACTTTGCAGCCTTCCGTAACCCAGTCGGAATCGTGATTCCGCTCGTATTGCTCTTTCAATCTGTGGCAATTCTACTGGCAGTGCGGCTTCGAACGCACATCTCCGTTTCGCGTGGGTGTATCTGGGCCTTTGCGCTTACGCTCTTGCATGGATTCTGCATTTCCCTTTACTTTACGATGATGTATCGGATGAATGGAATCATTGAGAGTGTGTTCCGGTCGTTTGTGGATGGACTTGCTTGCTGGCCGTATGGGGTCGGAGCAGCGGCGATATGGTTAGTATCGGCACGGTCGATAGAGTTTTACTCTAAGCGTTCTCGCTCTGAAGAGCGACTACTGCAAACTCCCGAACGAACATCCAGTCTTAGCTGAATTCTATTCATCAATGATTGAGTATCTCAAGCTGTTAAACCGGTAGTGTTGATTCAGACTCTTGTGGGGTGCCCGTAGCGCAACGAGCCTCGCGGTTTGGTAGAATCAAGGGCGTTGTCAGAGGCCTGGCGAAACCGTTGTTTGAGTTGAGGTTAGCGGACACATTGGAAGCTATGATTGGCTTAAAACCCCCGTTAAGAGTTTTGCGAAAGATCTTTGCCATACTTTGGGCGTCGCCATACTCAATTGTTGGGCTTACAATTGGATTCATTGGTGTTCTTTTCGGTGGACGCTTTCGAATCGTCGGACCAGCAATCGAGTTCTACGACGGTGGAATCAAGTGGTTTGTTCATCGACTACCACATGGGCAGTTCACTCTGGCCCTAACTCTTGGGCATGTCATACTGGGACAAACGGATGCCTCGCTTGTAGTTTCGCGAAAACATGAGGCTGTTCACGTAGCGCAGTATGAACGCTGGGGCCCCTTCATGGTACCTGCATACTTTTTATCTTCCTGTTACGTGTACTTTGCAGGTAAGCGATTCTATCGCGACAACCCTTTTGAACGCGAAGCCTATGATCATGATGGTGGAGAGCATGACAAATAGTTCAAGTCGCCAAGATTATTGTCAAAGCAAGAGAGTGAATTTCGATGCGATTCTCGCTTAAGTTCTTCTTGATCACGTCGATGGTGCTAGGCTCACTTCCGGCTTACTTCATGAATGTGTTCATTCCGTTTGCTGTGATATTGATTGTTGCAATCATCACGGGAGTCCGAGAGTTCGGAAGGGATATCAACGCCGATCCGCCGAATTTTAGTTAGACGCGAGGTCTGATTTTGGAAGCGGAAGGTCTGTAGGTCTGGAGGGCGAAGAGTTCTATTGCCCTGAAAGGGCCAAAACATACTAGCCTGGGGCATCGCCCCAGGAAATGATTCGCCACGAGATTCGTTGATTCGCCACAACATCCGTTCGCCCTGAAAGGCCTGAAAGGGCATTACAAGCCTTATGAGTTTTGTCTGGCAGACTGGATAGTCGCGTTCTCGGTTAGCCAATCGAATTTTGAAGCCGCCATGCGCTCATGCCAAGCATCACAAGAAGCAGACATACCAAGAAGAGATTCTCGCTCTGTTTCAACGACATGGTATCGCGTTCGACGAACGGTATGTCAGCGATTGATTTGAATTGCCCTTTCAGGGCGATGGGA
>CAYWNG010000665.1:0-3804 GCA_964458685.1 uncultured Pirellulaceae bacterium | reverse complement strand
CGTCGCGGACTGTTTCGACTTGCTTCGCTGGTATTCTCTTTCGAAACTCCCGAGTGGGCGAGAAAGGCACAAGTTCGAGTCTTGTCTGGCTCTGGTCAACGCATTAGCTGGTTTGATTGGATCAATCCGATTCGGTGGCTGGTGTGGACGATTGGATTCTGCTTCGAGTGGATTGCGTCTAGACGCTACTATGCCTACGGTCCGGCTGTGCCGGCAATCGTCATTGTGTTGGGGGCAGGATTGGCATTTGGACTGATCGTCTCGCGTCGCGATAAATGGCGAACACAGGTTTATCTCAACTTGCTCAAGAACCAAGCGACAGAGACAAGCGGTGATAACACTTTAGCCACTATCGCCGTCTCTCGTTTGCTAGAACGAGAGCCTGAGAGGGTCGACCTGAGGATTCAAAAGGCTTTTTTGTTAGAGAAGATTGGCCAAAGCGACCAAGCTCGCAAAGAGATGGAGACACTTTACGTCCAGAACCAAAGTTCGGTCGCCGCCTATTGGCTCTTGCAGCAAGACTTCCGTTTGGCTGAAGTATCTAGTTGGACCGAACAACAGCACAGCGACTTTCGACAGCTTGCCAAAGCTTGTGGCACTCATGAAAACGAGAAGATCTTTGTTGCCTCGCGAGTCCTGCTTGCACAGTACTACATGGCCATCGGAGCGACCACCGAAGCTGTCTCGTTGATGGAATCAGTGGCGCAGGATAGTTGTGAGCTTCAATTGATTTGTGCAGCCCTCCACTCGCAGTTACGCAATGACGATGCGGCCGCACTGTGGGCAGGTAAAGCTCAAGAGGGTTTCCGTAAATTGATTTTGGCTGACGCGAGTCTTATCGATGCTCGTTTGAATCTAGCCAAAGCTATGTTGATTCAAGGGCAACATGAGGCCGTTGTGAAGACTCTAAGCGACGGATACAAACTGACCAGAAATGAACTGCTTCTGACAGCAGGTGCAGAAGCATTTGTAGCTTGGGCTCAGCGAATCGCGGTGACCGAAAAAGACAGCCAAGCAGCGCTCATCAAACGCCTTCAGTTGTTGACTCGAGCGAGTGAACTAGCCCCCAATCACACGATAGTGGTTGAGAACTTGGTTACCACCGTTATCAAATGCGCCGACAGTGATGATCCGGAAGTAGCTAAGATGCGCAGCAACCTTGTCGGAAAACTAGATGCCGAAAAGGCTCACTTTGTCCAAGGTACTATCGACTTAATGCGTGGCGATTTGCAACAGGCTGAGCAACACCTTAGCTTGGCAATGGCTGGTCAGAACAATGTTCCAGGGATTCTCAACAATCTTGCCGTGGTCATGTACCAACAAGAGAACCCCAACTTAGAACGCGCGTTATCACTAGTAAATGCAGCTCTAAAGGCTGTCCCCAACCAGCCGCAGATTCGAGAGACTCGCGGTCAAATTCTGGTACGACTGAAACAGTACCAGGACGCAATATTCGACTTGGAGTTTGCGTTGAAAGCCAATGAACCTGCCAAACCAATCCACGATTCTCTGGCTGAAGCCTACGAAGCTATGGGCCTTACAGATCTCGCTAAGACCCACCGAGAGTTGGCGGCGCAGTAGCTTCGGTGCTAACTTAGATCGTAACTCATGAAGCCTAGATGAAGTTCTGCGTGGCGCAGATTGAGTGCGATGCGATCTTCGTGGCTCATTGGTCCAAAGCCTGGACTGTCGAACTTGGATCGCTCGCCACTCTTCAACCGCTGGATGTTGGTTCGCAGACGAGCGATGGCATGTGTCATTGGAACTTCATCTTGGCCAACTGTTCCGCCTTTGACTCCAGGAATCTTGACACCACTGGGCATACCGGACCTCAGGTGCTTTCGCAACATAAGCTTCAAGATCCATCGGATGAAGAACGGTGGCGGTTTGATGGGGTAGCCAATCCAGCCGTACTCAATCCATGCTGCTACGTGCGACAAGATCTGCCCTGGCGACCAATTGCCCAGCACTTGCAGTCTGCCCATCGATTCGGCTTGCTCGATCCTGGTTAGTTCGTCAAGCAGTTCGTCTAGATTCTCGAAACGCAGTTTGCGACGTTCGACTTTCGCGGAATTAACTGCCATGGTCGCGTTCTCGGGGATATTGAATGTGTTGATTCAAAGGCACCATATTACCGCATCGGACCTAGCTGCCAAAGTCCCCGCAATTGAGACTGGGGTAGCGGGAATCGCTAGCTAGGCTCCACATCTGCAAAGATTCACCCCATTTGTAGGTTTCAAAAAGTGCTACGTCGATAATACTGGGTACGAGTAGCTACCGTCGCCAGACGGTAGATAAAGTAGCTACTGTCGCCAGACGGTAGATAAACCTAGCTGGCGCCCCAAATCCCCCGAACCAAAATCCCACTAACCGCTTACCTCCACCAATCCCTCCACAACTCCCTCCACCGCTTACCTCCACCGCTGCCCTCCACCACTTGGCAGTGGTGGCTACGGGGCAGTGGTGGCTACGGTGGCAGCGGTGGCTACGCCTAGACTACCTAAAATCCTAAAGCCAACTTTCTTATGAATACATCCGACCAGTCGCTGCCTGCCAACACCGCATCGCAACGCCATAAGCTGGAACTGCTCGCGCCGGCTGGCAACTGGGATTGTGCCCGCGCGGCGGTAGAAAATGGGGCCAACGCGATCTACTTCGGTCTCGATGTCGGTTTTAACGCCCGGGCTCGCGCGGCGAATTTTCATGTGGACGAGCTTCCCAAGCTGATGGACATGCTGCATCGCCAGGATGTTCGTGGCTATGTCACGCTGAACACGCTGGTGTTTACAGACGAGTTGCCGAGACTAGAAGAGAACGTTCGACTGTTGGCTGCGGCGGGAGTCGACGCAGTAATCGTCCAGGATCTAGGTGCGGTGCGTTTGATTCGCGAAATCTGCCCCGAGTTGGTAATCCACTCCAGCACGCAAATGACACTTACGAACGCTGACGCCATCGAGCAAATTCGCGAACTCGGTGTTAAGCGCGTCGTGTTGGCTCGCGAGCTTTCGATCCGTGAAATTGGTCTGATCCATCAAGCAACGTCCATGCCCTTAGAAGTCTTTGTGCATGGAGCGCTGTGTGTGGCGTACAGTGGTCAATGTCTAACCAGTGAATCGCTTGGAGGTCGAAGCGCCAATCGTGGTCAGTGTGCTCAAGCTTGTCGCTTGCCCTACAATCTGATTTGCGATGGCAAGGATCAAGACTTGGGAGCCGTGCGTTATCTGCTCAGCCCACAAGACTTAGCTGCCTACGATCTAATCCCGCAGTTGATGAATGCAGGAGTATGCTCTCTAAAAGTCGAAGGCCGATTGAAGACGCCCGAGTACGTAGCCAACGTTTGCCAACAGTATCGCCGCGCTATCGATCTTGCCGCAGCCGATCAACACCAGCCGATCACGCATCATCAGCAAGTCGAACTAGAGATGAGCTTCTCGCGAGGCTTTTCTCCCGGATGGTTAGAGGGATGTGACCACAAGCGTTTAGTGCCCGGCGAAAGCAGCGCTAAGCGCGGCGTTTTGTTAGGCCATGTCATCGAACATCGCGGTCCACGATTGACGATCGATCTTAACGGACCTTTGGCTATTGGTGACGGAATCGTTTTGGAAGGCGATCGACTTGCGGGTAAAGAGATTGGTGGTCGCGTCTACGAAATGTGGCAGAACGGCGATCGAATTCAGCAGGCTCAGTCCGGTACAATTCAAATCGCTCTCCAACACGGTCTGCTGGATGACGCAAAGATTCCTAGTGGACTCAAGATCTTCAAGACTGATGATCCTCAGTTAACCAAACGTCTGCGCAAGAGTT
>CAYWNG010000664.1:0-3829 GCA_964458685.1 uncultured Pirellulaceae bacterium | reverse complement strand
TGGAATCTCCAAATCTCGGGTTGCAGCCTGAACGATAATCGTCGACAGTACATTCAATCCTATCCTGACCCGTGAAACCTAACAGCCGACGCTTTGATTCAGTGCTCAGATCGGAAATATCCTCCCCTGCGTCTTCGAGCAGTCGCAGAGACTTAGAATCGGACGCAACGGACATCGCATTGCCACCATATTTGTCTTTATGACTCGGATTCGCGCCGGCACTCAGTAACTTACCTAGACAGTCAACCTGACGCGATCGAGCGGCGGCCATGATCGCAGTTGCTCCGGAGTCGTCGGTTGCATCAATTTTTGCGCCGTTCACAATCAACCACGTGAGCATATCAACATTGCCACGCTCAGCACAAATCATCAATGCTGTCTCGCCTCCCCGAACCGGCGCGTTGATATCGACACCTCGACCCAAGAGCATTTTAGCTTTTTCGAGATAGGGGCCAAAAGCCGAAAGATGCCAGGCGGATCTTCCATAACGGTCGCAGTAACCTAAGTCCTCTTCGTCGTTAAGTACAGTCTGAAACTCGGCGTCTGTTCCCCAAGCCATAGTCTTCATCAGATGATTCCAGCCGAGAGATAACTCGTTTGCGCCCCGATCCAGTAAGCACTTTACAGCGTCAAATCGGCCAAAGCGGGAAGCCACGCTAAGCGGTGATTCGCCATAGTCGGACTCTGCATCCAAATCCGCTCCGTTGGCATGAAGGAACTGAAGCATGTTGGAGAGATCTTCGCTGTCATAAAGCCCATAAATGCAGTGGACAAGGATCGAGTAACTTCCTTTACTCAGATAGCGAATATCGGCACCGGCATCTAGAAGTAACTGCACCTTTGCAATACAACCCGACGATGCGGCCAAACCGACCGCATACTTCCTGTCTTCGGAGACCGGTAGATTTGGGTCTGCACCTGAGTCAATCAATAATCTGAGCACTCCAGTGGTTGCCTTGGTGCTTTGAGATGCGTAGGCAAGTGCCGTCATCCTCTTGTGATCAAGCTCGTCAACAGAACACCCAATACCAATCAATCTTTCGAGGTGTTCGCAGTTTCCTTCCTTCGCGGCGTCATGGAGATCCAATTGTCAAGCTCCCCTCAATACAGTTGTCTCTCAATGGAACAGTCTCCATGAAGTAACAGCACCCGCGTGCCGGAAATGCGACCCGCAGGCGCTCAAGTTCCAAGTATACCGCAGTTGGAACGGTCGCAAGGACTTTATTCACAAGTATGCGATCGCCCGTAAGGAAGCATGTGAATCGCACTACTGGCTACGATTACTTGCTGCGTCGGAAGTGGTAACGAAAGAACGATTAGACCCTTTGAGCGCCGAAGCCAATGAACTCATCGCCATCTTGACCACGATCATCAAGAAATCACGGGACTAAGTTCAAACTTCGAACTTCCCACTTCAAACTTCTTCTCACTTCTCCAATTCGACCGTCCAGTAGGCTTCGCTAACGTGAATCACGGCCACTAGGTGAGTGCCGATGTCAAATGCAACATCACTCTTCTTCCCTTACCCCACTCCTCAAAGCACACCGCCTTTTTTGCCTGGGTTCGGTTTCATTTGTTGCGTCTGCGATTGTTCGCATTCCACCATCGGATCGCTTCCCGAGCAGTCTCTTGGATGTTCCCGGGCGATGCCTGTGTCGGTTGCGGGCTGGGTTGCATTAGCTGGGACGTCGCATTCCTCAAGGACGCGACTGCTGTCGATAGAAAACGATGCTGATCCTCCTCTTCCAGCGCTGATTCCATGAAGTTAACAATCACCAAGCAAGCATTGCGATTCTGGTAGTTGGAAACGCAATTCAAAGCAGTCTCGACAACTTCAGGCGACTCCATTTGTTCGATGATTCGTTTTAGTTTTGGAATCGCTGAAAGAGGTCGAGGTCCCCGGATTTCTGAAAGGGCCAACATGGCCGCCAATTGGATCTCTCGATTGGGGTCGCTGAGCGAGTCAACCACAAATTTCATCGCTTCGTTGCTATTTGTGGCTCGGCCTAGCACAAGGATGGCAACCAGTCGGCGTTCCAGAATCTTGTCGTTCTTTGCGATATCGAGAAAGACAGGGACGGGGATTGGCTCTCCGGCCATGCACAGCGCTAACGCGCACGTCAATCGCGTACCCGCAGTCTGTTTTGGGTTCGCTGCGATCTCGTGTAGCGAGCGCAACCGACCTCTCTTGCGCAACACCGCCAGAGGCTCTATGGCTCCATAAGTCGGCAATGATACGTCTCGCGATCTGGGCGCTGGGTCCTGCGCATAACCCGATCGCGCGAGAAATACGTCAATCATCTTGGGGTGCAGTTCTTCGTATGACCGAAGTCGATCTGGAGTGAGCATGTTTTCGCTATAAAAAACTGTGTTTCTCAAGAGATAAGATATGTCTGAAGATCTGGGCATCCAAAGGTGTTCTTTCCTATCGATTTTTCCAAGAACTCTCGATTGCACTCCCTCAAGCAGCGTCAAAGCGCGACGGTAGATCACGTCATCCGGCCAATGTTCCGCTCCTTTCGTGAACCAATTGTGATTCTCGGTCCACCAACCATCGACAAACTCTTCGACAATTCCGCGAACCTCTTGCTCTAAGTTAGGATCCTGAGGTTGCACCCAGTTTGGGAGTTCCGCACCAGTCAATGCTCTCAACGTTTCGAGGTAGTCTTGAACCAATCGCTCGCCGCCTGGCAATTTGGAATGGCGCAGCATATTGATCAAGAGCAATGGTACTGCAGCTTTAGAACGAGTTTCCGCCAGAGTCCTCAGCTCGGTACTGATATCTGAGTTCGAGTCTCGGACGACTGCGAGAGTTCGGCCGACTTCGCGAACTCTTCGCCATTGTTGATCGTTTTCGAGGAGACTCTCGAATTCCTTGTCCAAGCGGTCCAGCAATGGATCACCGCCCACCTGCACTAACGTCAAGGATACGAACAGCAAAATGGCTTGCATGATCAATACTCAGGGGATCCAAACGACAACCACCGATCGGCTATACATAAAGGGATCATTTCGGCGGCTGCTTCTTCCACCACTGTACAGCCTTTCGTGCAGCGACACGATAATCTTCGTCCGTGAATGAGCCCGCTGCTCGCCATGACTGCGATGTCGCCTTTTCCAGTGCACTTAACCCATGTTCAAGGTTGGGGCTATTCCCCGTTTCGTTCAAGGCCTTTTCCAGAACCGCTACGAGAACTTCGCACGCTTCCTGATTGGTAAATTCCCCGAGCGACTGGAGAGCCGCAGTCACGGCCTGCTTGGATTCGTTATCCTCAATTATTTTCTTAAGTTTTGGAATGGCGGATTTGATGCGGCGAACGCCTACTGAAGATATAGCCGCAACTTGAATCTCGACGTTTGCATCGTCCATGCAATCCAGAAGTACTCTGGCTGCGTTCGGATCATTCATCGCTAGTCCCAACAAGTGTATCGCTACTAAGCGACGTTCCAAATGTTTGTCTTGTTCGGCGATCTCAACTAACAAATGCGCAGGCAGTTTTTCACCGGCCCGGTACAAAGCCATAGCGCACGTCAAGCGGGTTCCTACCGTCTGGTTTTTGTCGGCAGCAACTTCATCCAGATTATCAAACTCACCGTTGGATCTTAGTATCGCCAAGATACTAACGACCGCATAAGCAGGCCGCGACACGTCGCGAGTCGGGCGGGTGGGATTGACTTTATAGCCGCAAGGAGCCAGAAAGTTTTCGATCATCTCGGGGCGGATTTCTTCCATGAGCCATGGCGGTGCGTATCGATAACCTCCGCGGAGTACGACACCCTGGACCATGCTAAAAATTGCTCGCGAGTTCGGCTCCTGCATCGACTCTTC
>CAYWNG010000663.1:0-3843 GCA_964458685.1 uncultured Pirellulaceae bacterium | reverse complement strand
GATATGGGAGTTCGACCTGCGGCAATTTCAAAGAGCGCTTGATCGAGCTTTTTCAGGGAGACCATCCGTAGGTCGCTCGAGTTCTGCCATGCTCGATTCCCTTGTTCCGGCTCTTTCGTTGCATTTCGCATCCGCTGCTCAATGGAGCGATCCACGTTGACAACTTCTACTCGCTTGAGCTGTCCTTTGGGATCAACGAAAACACCGTTGGGATACGGAATCATGGTGTTGGTGCCACCATTATCCAACCAGTCATCGGGGGTGATGGTTTGCTGAATCAAGTTCATCAGCGTTGTGAAGTCCGCGACAACTCCACCGCCAGCAGAAGGTCGGTCGACGCCACCAGGACTTCCTCGACCTGGATTTCCGCCACCAGGATTGCCTTCACCGCTGGAAGAACTTTGTGCCAATAGCTGAGATGTGCCAATACAGGCTAGACAGAATGTCAAAGCCCACGAGACAAAGAATCGCATCTGCGAACTCCTCGACGAGATTTTTTTCTTCAGGAGAATTTTTAACTGTGCAAGTTCTCAGTTGAAAAATCACTTCTCGGAAACGACAGTCGAGTCTTAACTCAATTGTGGCAACACGAGTTTCGATTGTTCAAAGCAAGTTGAGTTGAGGGAAGTATAGGCACCAACACTTCCAAAATCTCAAGCTTACTCGACTCCCTGAGAGCCTTCTGAGAATTGCAAGTCAAGCCGTTGGACCGATTCCAACGGTTCACCTAGAGTTTAAGTCTAGCGAATTTGCATAACAACTGCAATAAAATCAAAGGCCGACCATGTCGAAAGAGAGAATTTTATGTGCCTTTGCTGGGGCCTTTGCTGGGGCCTTTGCTGGGACGTTCGCGAAACTCTGAGACTGAATTACTGAGACTGAATTACTGTGCGGTCCAACCACCGTCGACCGAAAGCATGCTTCCGGTGGTGTAGCTGCTGAATGGACTGGACAAATACAGGGCTGCGCTTTGAATCTCTTCCAAACGTCCCCAACGCCCCATGGCGACGCATTGCTCGACCAATCGCTTTCCATCTGGCGTGTCAGCAATAGGGACATTCATCTCAGTCAGAAAAGGCCCGGGACAGATAGCGTTACAGGTGATGCCTGAATGGGCTAACTCCAGGGCTAGAGTTCGAGTCATTTGAACAACAGCACCCTTGCTGCTCGCGTAGGGAGTTCGACCGGATAAACCAACTAAGCCAAGCGCGCTGGAGAGATTGATAATTCGACCATACCCAGCTTCTTTCATTTGAGGCACAACGCTTCGGCACGCATTCCAAGTTCCGCGAACATTGCTTTGCATGACTCGATCAAAATCCTCTGGTGCGATCGTTTCAATCGCGCCGCGAATGTTGATACCTGCGCTGTTGATCAGAATGTCTACGCGACGCCATCGGACCCACGCAGCTTTGACCATCTTTTCAACACTGCTCAAATCGCAAACATCGCAGCCGTAACCAAAAGCATCCAGTTCGTACTTTTCAGAGATCTCCACAGCGGCATCCACGGCTGACTGCGAATTTCGACCGACCAGCATGACTTTGGCACCCGCGGATGCAAGTCCGTGGGCCATAGCCAAACCCAGCCCTTTCGAACCACCGGTAACGATGGCGGTTTGCCCATGAAGATTGAATGCTGAAACGCCGGGAAGTGATGCAAACTCAGACATGGTAGTCGATTCGCCTTTCAACGATAATTTTCACTCGCTGCAACCGCCATCAGATCGCAACGCTCGTTTTCTGGATGCCCCGAGTGACCGCGGACATGGTGGTAACTCATTTGATGGAGCGGTATCAATTGATCCAACTGTTGCCAAAGCTCAGCATTCTTCAGCTCGACAAGCTTTCTGCCTTCTTTGCGCTTCCAGCCGTTTTTCTTCCAGCCGGCCATCCACTCTTGAAGGCCTTGAAGCACATACTTGCTGTCGGAATAAAGTCGAACGCGGCAGCTTTTCTTAAGTGCCTTCAAGCCATTGACGACGGCAAGAATCTCCATGCGATTGTTCGTCGAGTTCGACTCGCCGCCGCTGCCGGTCAATTCTTTACCAGTCTTCAGGTCTCGCAAAATGAACGCCCAACCGCCTGGACCTGGATTGCCACTGCAAGCTCCATCGGTATAGAGTTCGACTTCTCGCAAAGGGGCGTTATTCGTTGGTTCGTCAGATGGCACTTAGACAACTCACTGGACATTTTTAATAGCGAATCAGGATTTCCGGCAGACAATCAACGACGTTTTTATCGGAGCCAATGTACGCGACACGATCGCTGTAGGTTTATTGGAATTGAATCTCCACCCCTTCCCGAACGATTTCAACCTGTACGAAGTCGAAATCGAGCCGCGGTGCCTGCCGAACCCAAAGGTACCTTATTCGGCTGTATCCAAGTAGGGGTCTTGGCCAAGCTCGCGTTGCATCTTCGTGCGTTCGCGCTCGTGGTGTAGCAACATCATTCGATCGCGGAAGTGCTTGCGTTCGACTTTAGCCTGAGCCTTGCGGAACATGTTGGCCATGGAGTGAAAGCTACGACCGCCAGCTTCGCCGATCTTCTTCAAGCTTTCGTATTTCTTCATGCCGAACCCGTTCTTCAAGATGTCGTCGTCCAACGACAAGTACTGACGATAGGTTCCAGGATCACCCTGACGTCCGCATCGACCAATCAACTGTCGATCGATTCGAGCCGCGTCGTGAAGTTCGGTACAAACTACGTGCAAGCCACCCACCGCTCGAACCTCTTCGGAAATCTTGACGTCTGTTCCACGGCCAGCCATGTTGGTCGCTACCGTCACCTTTCCATGCAAGCCGGCTTGAGCCACGATATCGGCTTCGCGAGCGATTTCGTTGGCGTTGAGCACTTCGTGGTTGATGCCCTCGCGTACGAGCATCTGCGAGAGGATAATCGATTTGTCAATCGATCGCGTTCCAATCAAGACAGGCCGCCCTAGGGCGTTCATCTCTTTGACCTCTTTGACAATGGCTTCGAACTTATCCATCATCGACCCATAGACTTGATCCTTCAGTCGTTGGCGCTTGGGTGGCCGATTGGTGGGAACCATCACCACAGGCGTCTTATAGATTTTGTAAAGCTCGGGAGCACTCGTCGATGCTGTACCGGTCATACCAGCGATGTGGCGATAGCGTTGGAACAGTTCTTGAACGGTAATTCTCGCAGCTTGACCGGTTGGAACTGTAACTTCGATCTTTTCCTTAGCTTCGATCGCTTGGTGTATACCGTCGCGCCATTTGCGACCTTCAGCCAATCGCCCCGTGAACTCATCGACGATCACAATCTCACCGTCGCGAACAACGTAGTGACGATCCAAGTTGAACTCATTAAGCACTTTAATCGCACGCTCGATGTACTCGTACAGGTCCACCAACGCGACGACTCGCATTAATTCGTCGCGGGGAATACTGCGTACTAAAGAACGTCCACGAGCTGTGAGTTCAATCTTGCGATTATCTTCGTCCAAGATCCAGTGCTCGTCACGCTCGAACTTATCGGCGTGTTCAGCCGCCCAACGGAAAGTCGCAATGACTGTCTCCCGCGCCTCGTCCCCCAGCGAACCGATGATCAATGGCGTTCTAGCTTCGTCGATCAAAATACTGTCAGCTTCGTCGACCAGAGCAAAGTGCATGGTGCGTTGAACGGGTTCGTCGCCTTTTCCTGTCCAGCGTTCCGAACTACCTTCACCAAGGAAATCCGAAAGGATTCGTCCTTGAGCTCTTAACAACAAGCGGTCACGAAGGAAGTCGAAGCCGAACTCTTTAGCTGTACCATAAGTGACGTCAGCCGCGTATGCCTTGCGGCGATCATCCTGGCTGCTATCCGTTAGTACGATACC
>CAYWNG010000662.1:0-3849 GCA_964458685.1 uncultured Pirellulaceae bacterium | reverse complement strand
GTCATGGGCGATCGAGACGGATTCCAGTGGGCTGATGTCGATGCGAACAACACGATCGACAACTTGGTCGCTGCAAAATGGCAGCGAATGAAGATTGTGCCTTCCGAGCTTTGTGATGACTCAACGTTTTTACGACGCATTCGCTTGGATTTGACAGGGTTGCCGCCGACAGTCGACGAGCTGAAGAGCTTTTTGGCGGATGCTCGTCCTACACGCGTTAAACGACAAGAGAAGATTGACCAGTTGATCGGCGGTGAAGACTTTGTCGAGCACTGGACGAACAAATGGGCCGATCTATTGCAGGTGAACTCGAAGTTTCTTGCTGCGGAAGGTGCCTCCTCTTTCCGCAATTGGATTCGAACAGCCGTAGCTGAGAACTGGCCCTATGACCAGTTTGTCTCGCGGATTTTGACAGCCAGCGGCTCTAACAAAGATAACCCAGCCGCTAGCTACTTTAAGATTCTTCGCGATCCCGATCTGATCATGGAGAATACAACGCACCTTTTCTTAGCAGTGCGATTCAACTGCAACAAATGCCACGACCATCCCTTCGAACGATGGACGCAAGATCAGTACTACCAGATGGCCGCTTACTTCGCGCAGACTGGTCTGAAGGAAGA
Source organism: uncultured Pirellulaceae bacterium (assembly GCA_964458685.1). Taxonomy (GTDB): domain Bacteria; phylum Planctomycetota; class Planctomycetia; order Pirellulales; family Pirellulaceae; genus Aureliella. The sequence continues at coordinate 3,229 of CAYWNG010000662.1, read as the reverse complement.
TCCTGCCAGTGGCAATCGTAAGATTGGAGGAACGGCAGTCGAAGGTGCTAAGCCGCTTTACGAAGAGGTTTTTGACAAGCCCGATGGCGAAGTTCAACACGTTCGAACGAAGCAGAACGTTGCTCCTAAGTTTCCTTACGATTGTGAACATACAGCGCCCGAAGGTGCTCCGCGTCGAGCGCAACTGGCCGCGTGGATAACCTCCAAGAACAATCCTTACTTCGCGACCAGCTTTGTAAATCGCTTGTGGGGTTATATGACTGGCACAGGTTTGGTTGAGCCGTTGGATGATATTCGCGCTGGCAATCCGCCTTCGAATCCAGAACTGCTGAAACACTTGACGGATGAATTTGTTCGCAGCAATTTCAATGTTCAACATGTGATTCGACTGATTTGCAATTCGCGGACTTATCAACTGTCGGTCAGCACCAATCCGATGAACGCGGATGACACGTTGAACTACTCGCATGCCAAGGCGCGGCGATTGCCTGCCGAGGTTCTTTACGACACGATCCATCGAGTCACTGGTTCCAAATCAGCAATTCCTGGTGTTGCGCCTGGAACACGAGCGGCCCAGTTGCCCGACGTTGCGTTTAATCTGCCCGATGGCTTCTTGAATAATCTCGGTCGACCAGTTCGTGAAAGCGCGTGCGAATGCGAGCGATCACACGATTTACAACTTGGGCCCGTGATGGCGCTGGTCAGTGGTCCGACTGTCGGCACCGCGATCAGCGATGCGCAGAATGAGCTCGCAAGTCTCGTTGGTCGTGACACCTCGGATCTTGGTATCATCGAAGATATCTATTTGCGAGTGCTCAGCCGTTACCCAACCAAGCAAGAGATTGAAGCCGTCAAGCAGATGGAAGCCGAGCTCGACGCGGATCATCAACGCTTGCAAACATCGCTAACCGATCGCGAGCAGTGGTGGAGCAAACGTCGCGAAGAGCTTGAAGCAATACGACTGAGCGAACTTGAGAAGACAAGGGCCGCGGCTAAGGCTCGCGAAGTTGAGATTGCTCCCGAACGCAAACGCATGGAAGAGGAGCGACAAGCAAAGATCGCTGAAGCTCAAAAGGCTTTGGACGAATACGCCAAAGATCCCGTACAGTTGGCCAATCAATTTTTGAAGAGCTCCGGTGCAACGAACAACTGGTTCCCGTTGGCCGCGACCTTTACAAAGTCGAGCAACAAGGCTGAACTGACGCCGCAGCCCGACCGGTCGATCATAGCTACAGGCAATTCCGACAAGTCGACTTACACTATTCGGTATCGCACTCCACTGAGAAACATTCGTGGATTCCGCTTGGAAGCATTGCCGCTAGATGGCGTTCCAGGCGGCGGTCCAGGTCTGCCTCCCAATGGCAATTTTGTTATCACAGAGATCGAGGTTCAGGCTGGCTCACTGTCGGACGCTAAAGAGAAGACCAAGCTGAAGATCGCCGCTGCGAAGGCCAGCTTTACGCAAGAAGGATTCAGTCCTGCGGCCGCCATTGATGGGAATGCTCGTGATCAAGGCGGTTGGGCAGTGCATCCGCGTGGAGGTTCGATCCAATGGCTGACCGCCAATTTTGATCAGCCCGTGGATCGCGAAGGTGGCGTTGAGCTAACTTTCGAGATTCATCAGTATCACGATGCGGTGAATCATCGATTGGGACGTTTCCGAATTTCGGTGACTACCGACGAAGGCGAGATTCACTTGGGCTTGCCCGAGGAGTTGGCCGCGATTCAAGCTGTCCCTGAGAACGAACGCAAAGCTGACAGAATTAAGACTTTGCTAACGTATGTAGAGAAAGCCGATGCAAAATGGAACCAGCTTCGCGCCAGTCTTGCGACTGCTCAAGCCGGTTTGCCAGCCGACGAACCACTAACGGCTTTGCAAAAGCAGATTGTCGAACTCGAAAAGCCCACGCAGGACGACGCTAAGCTCGTTCAACTGCGAGCCGACTTTGCCGCCAGTACTCAGCAGATGTCCAATCGTCGCTTGACCATCGCTCAAGATTTAGCTTGGGCCTTGATCAATAGCCCCGCGTTTTTGTTCAATCACTAGCCATCACTGGCGATATAAATCAATAGATCGTAACCCACCTCAACATTCATCCTTAAGCAGAGACAATCCCATGCTTCGACTCGTAGGCGCCCCAGGAAGAGATTTGTGCGATGAGCGTAGTTCGATGAACCGTCGTGATGTGATTCGCATTGGCGGATCAGGTCTGCTAGGTTTGTCGCTTGGTAGCATGCTGAAGCTACAGGCTCATGCTGGCGAAGAGGTCCCAGCAGCCGCGAAGACGGCTCCAGGTTGGGGCAAGGCTAAGCATGTGATCATGGTTTACTTGCAAGGTGGACCAAGTCACTTGGATCTCTGGGATCCGAAGGAGGATGTGCCCGAGAACGTGAAGAGCCCCTTCACCAACATTCCCACGAAGATCCCTGGCATTCACTTCACCGAAAATCTTCCGAAGCTAGCTCAGTGCAACGATCGATTCTCGATGATCCGATCGATGAGCTACACGCCCAATGGACTGTTTAATCACACGGCGGCCATCTATCAACTGATGACCGGCTATACCACAGACAAGGTCAGTCCATCCGGACAGCTCGAGCCGCCCAGCCCCAAAGACTTTCCAAACTTAGGCTCCAACATTATTCGGCTGAGACCAACCGATGAACCGATGCTGCCAGTTGAGATGTTGACTCGACCACTGCAAGAAAGCAACGTGATTGGCCAGGGCGGAGCCGCAGGATTCTAGGGTAAGTCATTCGATCCATACACGCTTTATCCCGACGGCGATGATCTGGATATGGCCAAGATGGAGCGTATCAAGATCGATGACTTGCAGTTGCGACCCGACGTCTTTGCCGTGCGACTCGAGCGACGGGCTAAGCTTCGCGATTTGGTCAACGCTCAGATGCCAGAGATCAATCAAGCTGTCAAAGATTTTCAGCTCGATAACTACTACGACCAAGCGCTCAACCTGGTCGTATCGGGGCGAGCTCGCGATGCGTTCAACATTAGCTCCGAACCCGCCGAACTCCGTGATCGTTATGGACGCAACACGTTCGGGCAGAGTTGCTTGTTAGCGCGACGATTGGTCGAAGCAGGGACTCGAGTGGTCGAAGTGATTTGGCCAAAGGTTGCCAATTCGGATAACCACAGTTGGGATCACCATGTCGATTTGCCAAAACGCATGAAGAATCAATCTGCGCCGATGTTGGATGCAGGGCTTAGCGC
>CAYWNG010000661.1:1983-3858 GCA_964458685.1 uncultured Pirellulaceae bacterium | reverse complement strand
GACCACTTTACTTCTCTGACGATGCCTTCGGTGGACCTCAGCCGTTCACCGATGGTGGCATTAACGATACGATCAACTGGTTGGGTTGGGGGCTTTCCAATGGTAAGGCCGGTGGAACAGTCCAAGGTACCGCCTTCCGCGATGTGAACCTGAATCGCTCGCTGGATACTCTTGATACTCGCCTAGGCTCAGTCACGATCTACGCTGACGCAAATAACAACAGCATGTTGGACACCGGCGAGTTCTCGACTGTTAGCAATCCGGATGGGACCTACAGCCTGCTCGTTCCAACGGGCAGTACCTACACAATCCGCTCGGTAGTTCCAACTGGACACCGAATCTCAACACCGCTGACGAATTCTTATTCAGTCAACGTTGCAACTGCGACGGCCTTTACAGGTCGCAATTTCGGATTCGAGCTGTTATCGCCGACGTTTACTGGGTTGAAATATAACGACGTCAACGGCAATGGATTGTTTGATCAAGGCGAAGCTGGCGTAGGCGACGTCGTGATTTACTACGACTTGGATGGCGATGGACGTATTGATCTCGGCGAGCCTTCCACAAAGACTAATGCGAATGGTCGGTACACGCTTCCGAACATTGGACCTGGTACCTACACCATTCGTGAAGTTCTAACGGCTGGCTGGGTTCAGAATTTCCCAGGCACCGCTGGTGGTTTGGGGCATACGATTACCTTGACCGGCAACGTCGCAACTGACGCTCTGGTCTTGCGAGGCTTGGATTTCGGTAATCAGTTGATTGCAGACTTTAGCGATGCACCTGAGACCTATGGATCGGCAAGTAACGGTTTTGTTGCTGGACTTCGATTGGGTACTGGGTGGGACAGCGAGTCTGCTGCTTTATTCAGTGCGACAGCTAACGGTGACGACCTATCGAACACCGATGACGAAGACGGTGTAACGCTTACCGCTCCGTTGGTTCGTGGATCAGCAACCAACGCGTTCACAGTGGCGATGACCAACACCACAAGTCAGCCAGCCTTCTTGAATGTTTGGTTGGACACGAATCGAAATGGTGTATTTGAAACGACTGAGAAAATCAGCGATCCAACTAGATTCAGCATCCCTGCTACGGTAGCCGTAGGAAACGTCTTTGCTCGATTCCGTTATGGATACGATCAGAATGTTGGGCCAACTGGCTATGCTGCATCGGGTGAGGTTGAGGACTACTTGTTCACCATTGGCGATACCGCAAGTATCGCAGTGGCAGACACAGACAGTGTTCCACGAAACGGCTCGAAGATCATCGATGTCTTGAATAACGACTTTGCAGGTCCCGGACAAATCCTAACGGTGATCAGTACTTCCGGTACAACGACGGCCGGAGGTTCGGCAGTTCCAACAGCAAACGGAGCTGGAGTCTTTTATGTTGCTCCGACTGGCTTCGTTGGCAGAGATACCTTCCAGTACACGGTCCGAAACACTGCTGGTGTGACTGGAATTGCAACAGTGACGATTGACGTAAGTCTGTTCTTCCAAAATCCAGTGGCTGTCGACGACAGCTACAATCTTCCAACTAATTCCATCGACTTCCCGCTGAACGTTTTGGCCAACGACATTGAGGGCCAAAATGGAGCGTTGACGATCACGTCCGTGGTACAACCAGACAAGGGTGGATTGATCACTATAGCAACAGGCGGCAAGAGCCTTCGGTACACTCCGACACGTGGTTTCGGTGATACTGAGTTCGTTACCTACACCGTATCCGACACTGCTGGCAATACATCTACTGCCACCGTGACATTGCATACACTCCCCGATAGGAACAATAACCTAGTTCAAATTCGCTTGGAAGCAGTAGACCTTGTCACGGGTCTTCCGATCAGTCAGATTGAGCAAGGCAAAGACTTTA
>CAYWNG010000661.1:0-1973 GCA_964458685.1 uncultured Pirellulaceae bacterium | reverse complement strand
AAGTGAAGGTCTATGTCGATGACCTTCGACATGATACCGGCAACCCAGGATCTGGGGCGGGTGTTTTCGCAGCCTACTTCGACCTCCTGTACAATCTACAGTTAGTCTCGCCCAAGGCTGTAAACGATCCGGCATCTCGATTTAACTTCGATGTAACGTTCCTTAGCGACTACGTTAGTGCAACGACTGGCGACGGTTCCATCCCTGGTATCATCAACGAATTTGGTGCAACCTCCAGCAGCCAGAACATGCAAGCTCCGAACGAGCTACCATTTGCCGAGTTAACCTTCACTGCTCGATCTCCTGGCGTCGCGAACTTCATGCCTGATCCTGCAGATATCTTCCCACGCTCAGAGACCCTTCTGTTCGATACGATCGACGAGGTAAGGCTTGAGCTGATTCAATTCACGGGAACGCAGATCGAGATCTTTGGTGACGGTGTGGAATTCCCGGTAGCGGTTGACGATTCAACGCGAGTTCTGGGAATTAACACTGCCAACAATAGGATCGATGTTCTTGCGAACGACTTGAAGGGTTCAACCGGAGTGGTCACGATCGTCACTGCAAGTCAAGGCAGTCGTGGATTTACAGCTATCGATCGTGGTGTGTCCGCTCTGCCCGATGACGATGTGATTACCTACACGCCTAACACCAATTTCAGTGGCTTTGATCAGTTCACCTACACCATCGAAGACGGTCGAGGAATTCAGTCAACAGCGACAGTAACAGTGCGAGTTGGAACCGCGGGTTCGACAACTCCAGACAGCAATGACGTTGTTGACTTTGAATTGGTGGTAACCAACCTCAATGGAGAGCCGATTGATACGGTAACGCAAGGTCAACAGTTCCAGCTTCGCGCTTTCGTCAAGGATTTGCGAACAACATCTCCGACTGCTGGGCGTGATACTCGGGGCGTCTTCGCGGCCTATCAAGATGTGCTGTACAACCGCAACCTCGTGTCGCCAGTGACGAGCACCACCAACGTGCCTAACCTTGGATTCACCGTCCAGTTCGGAGCGTTGTACAACCGAGTTCGCGAAGGGGATGTTCGTACACCTGGCTTGATCAATGAAATCGGTGCTGTGGCAACCTTCGATTCCCCCGAGCCAAATGCGCAAACGAATCCATTGGGTTACCTAGATCGACGTCTGCCGCTATTCACTGTTACATTGATCGCCGATCGAGTTGGAACCGCAGAGTTCTTCTCAGATCCTGTGGATATCGTGCCTTTGCACGAAGTGCTGACGTTTGATCCAGCGTCAACGGTAACTCCTGACAAGATTAACTTTGGTTTTGACAGAGTACAGATCGTTGCTGCTGGTGGCGGCGGAAATGGTGAGTTCCATAACTTCAGCAATCCTCTGGACGTGAACAACGATGGCAAAGAGTCGCCAATCGATGCACTCTTGATCATCAACAGATTGAATAGTGGAGGTGCTGGCGTACTAACACCTCCTTCTGGAGAAGGCGAATCCGGTAAGTACTACGTTGACGTCAATGGTGACGGACGTGTGTCGCCAATCGACGCGCTTAAGGTGATTAACTTCCTGAACAGTCGAGCAGGTCGTGGTGGTTCAGGTGAAGGCGAAGGCAGCTTGGCCGCATTCGCAAGCGTACCGCAGATCGACTCCGGCGTTTCACAACTGGTTGCAGAGGGCGAAGCAAGCTCGCAGCCATCTGTCGAAGCTAATTCCGGCTCTGCGGTTTACGGACCACAGCTACCAGCGAACTACTACGCGATGTTGGCTGATTCGATGTACGATGTCGAAGAGGAAGACGAACTAGAGTCAGTGATTGATGATCTAGCAAGCGACGTTAGCAGCACTTGGATTCAAGGGCTGAATGGCTAAATTGTTTTGCCAGCCGAGATAAACGAAAAAGGCCACGAGGTTGACTCGTGGCCTTTTTCTTTGGGTGTCTAGTTGAGCCGCCGGGCTTTGGAGGAGGTAAAGCTCCGACCGCCAAACCGCGAC
>CAYWNG010000660.1:0-3864 GCA_964458685.1 uncultured Pirellulaceae bacterium | reverse complement strand
CCGGCGATCAGCAAGAAGTGTCGAATTCCCAGGAAATCAAGCAACTTTGACCTCCAATCGGGGTTTATTGTCCTGCTCAATTTCCGCGTAACGGCAAGTCACAATTGAATTCAGACTGTTCGATCGGCTAGAATATAACTTACGATCGCCAATCCTATGCGAAGGAGGGAATTCAAATGTTGCTTACAACGACATCTACGATTCGTTGGCAAGTGCTATTATCCTTGGTCTTTTTCTGTTGTTCGATCGGTAACGCGAGAGCCGATGAAAATTCGAAGTCGGACAGCAAGAAGCCGAAATCTAACAACCCTACCATAACCGACACTTCCGATCCCATGCCCAAAGAGAATTTGGGAGCAGGCAATTTCGGAGGAGCCAAGTTGGCTCAGGCCACGTTCGGCGGTGGATGCTTCTGGTGCACCGAAGCGGTGTTTCAGCGTGTCAAAGGGGTTCAGAGTGTCACCAGTGGTTTTATGGGTGGACACGTTCCCAATCCGACTTACCAAATGGTTATCACTAAGAAGACCGGTCATGCGGAAGTGATTCACATCACCTACGATCCCGATCAGGTGAAGTACGAGAAGTTGCTTGAGATATTTTGGAAGACTCACGATCCTACGACACTGAATCGTCAAGGCGTCGATTCTGGGCCTCAATATCGCAGCGCAGTTTTCTACCACACGGACGAGCAAAAAGAGCTTGCCGAGAAGTACAAGAAGCTCCTGGATGAATCCAAGGCCTTCAAGGGAAAAATTGTCACGGAGATCACCAAGGCTAGCGAATTCTATCCAGCCGAGGACTACCACCAGAACTATTACAACCTCAACAAAGCCAACAATTCGTACTGCAAACAGATTCAAATGAAGCTGGCGAAGTTTCGCAAAGTCTTTCCCGACGAGTTGGATAAAGAAAAAGACATTGTGAAGTAGGTAGGAGGTCTGGATTGTCGCCTTTGATTGTCGCCTTTCGCTCGGCGAAAGTAGCGCCGATGTAGCTGATCCCGCCAGGGTTCAGATCTTGACACGTTCCCGAACTCGCAGACGCTACTTTTGCGGAGCAAAAGGCGACTATAAGGCTAGCCGGAATTTACTCTCCCCGCCTTGCGAGTGGTTGATTTGTTTCTATGATCGAGTCACAGGCAGTGTGAAAAACTGCTCGCGGCGGTTGAAAAACTGCCACTGCTTTTGCAAGCAACGTCTCGATGGATCATACCGATGGCTCTAACGCCTCGGCGTCCTGTACTTCAGGTTAGGAAAGCCGATTCAACGCCAAACTCGCTGACTCTGGTCGATATCGTCGATCAGTTGACCAATCATTCTGCGCTCATTCAGGCCGCAGAAGCTCTACAACGAGACAACCGACTGAGCATCGAAGGCGTTTGGCTTGGCGCAATACCACCGCTAGTCGCAGCTTGGACGAACCATTCCAAGCAACCGCTGCTAGTTATCGCCTCGCATTTAGCCGAAGCGGAATCGGTGGCTGGCGAGCTTTCCGATTTGACTCGACAATCGATCGATCTCTTCCCGCCGGGTAGCGAAGACAGCGAACTGGAATCGTTGACGCATCAAGAAACCGCGCAACGCTTACATGTGCTCAGCCGACTCTTCCAGTATGGCATCAAGTCTGCGAAACAAGAGAAATCGCAAGCCAACGCGGATGCCACTGACGGAAAATCCGCCGAGTTGCTGCCGCCAATTGTGGTTACGACTTTGCCGAGCATTCAGCAAAGCGTCCCGAGCCCACATTCGCTCGACAGCGACAAGAAGCTAATCGTGGTTGGCGGTCGAGTCGATTTGACGGAGCTAAAGAAATGGCTGGTACAATCGGGTTATCACGCGACGGGCTCGGTGCAACTTGCCGGTGAGTTTGCCATTCGCGGAGGGATCTTGGACATCTTCCCGCCGGATGAGACATTGCCGGTTCGCGTTGAGCTGTTCGATGACGAGGTGGAATCGCTTCGCAGCTTCGACGTTGCGACTCAACGAAGTATCGAGTCGCGAAAGTCATTACAGTTACTGGCTGCGAATGGATCGGTGAAGCAAGATGGAACAATCTTGGACTATTTGCCAGCCGGCACTCAGGTATTGATTCACGAACCGCACAACGTTCAAGCAGCCTCAGAAGCGTTCCTTCATCGTGTTCCGTTTCCCGAGCGATTTCGCGCGCCGGCTTCGATCTTCAAAGACTTGGCAACGCGGCCGATGGTGACGACGACTCAGATAGCCGTCGATGGATACACGGGCGAACTGATGCGATTGCCCTTGGGCAATGTCGAGCGAGTTGGCGGAGACTTAGATCGCTTGGCCGCTGACATCGACGCTTGCGTTGGCGAGCGACCAGTGATCGTCGTGGCCTTGAATGAAGGCGAACGCGAGCGACTAACCGATCTACTTTCGACCGCCAAAGCAACCATCGAAAAGCGGCTGTGGATTGTCATTAGCCAATTACAGCACGGCTTCGAAATTCTCCCCGACGGGCCGTTCGTATTGACCGCAGGACAGTTATTGCGACGATCGCACGTACGTCGCGTCACTAAACGGACCGCCAGCAAGCCTATCGATAACTTCCTGGATCTGCGACCGGGTGATTTGGTTGTTCACCTATCGCATGGGATCGGCGTTTATCGCGGAACAGAGCTGCTGGAAAAGAATGGCCAACGTTTCGAGCATCTAGTGCTGGAGTTCGACGGCGGAACGAAACTGTTCGTTCCCAGTTCCAAAATCGAACTCGTGCAACGTTACGTCGGTGGAACGAAAAGCCGACCCAAGCTGGCTAAGATTGGTGGAGTCGCTTGGGCCAAGCAAAAGAAGGCTGCCGAGCGAGCGGTGCAAGACATGGCGGTCGAGCTGCTGGAACTTCAAGCTAGACGACAAAGCCAACCAGGAATTACCTTTGCTGCGGACAGCGTTTGGCAGAATCAATTTGACGCTTCGTTTTCCTACGTTGAAACGCCCGATCAACTTCGCGCTATCGACGCTGTCAAGCGCGACATGTCGAACTCGCGGCCCATGGATCGCCTGATTTGCGGTGACGTGGGCTTTGGAAAAACTGAAGTGGCCATGCGAGCTGCGTTCAAAGCGATCGATAGCGGCTATCAAGTTGCCGTGCTGGTTCCAACGACTGTTTTGGCCGAACAGCATTACAAGACCTTCCGCGAGCGAATGGCCGAGTTCCCGTTTGACATCGAAAAGCTGAGTCGCTTTGCTACAACGGCTGAGCAGAATCGTACTCTGGAAGGCATTCGAACGGGGCGGGTGGATATCGTCGTCGGTACGCATCGATTGGCTTCGAAGGATCTTCAGTTTTACAACTTGGGTTTGCTGATCATCGACGAAGAGCAGCGGTTTGGCGTCGAAATCAAAGAGCGTTTGAAGCATCTCAAGTCGAATGTCGATGTGCTGACCTTATCGGCGACTCCGATTCCTCGGACGCTTCACATGTCGTTGGTGGGAGTGCGAGATATTTCGAATCTCGAGACGGCTCCAGAGGATCGGCTGAGCGTCGAAACGCGGACGATTCGCTTCGATGAGAATGTGATTCGCAATGCGATTCTGCGAGAACTCAACCGCGACGGGCAGATCTACTTTGTTCACAATCGAGTCAGCGATATTGAAGAGGTGGCCTTCAAGATTCAGCAGATGGTCCCCGACGCGCGGATTGTCATCGGTCACGGTCAAATGGCTGAAGGGCAACTTGAGCAGGTGATGATCGACTTTATCGAACATCGCTACGATATTCTGCTGGCTACGACCATTATCGAGAGCGGCTTGGACATTCCTAACGCCAACACCATCTTCATCGATGAAGCTTATCGGTATGGACTAGCCGAACTGCACCAGTTGCGAGGTCGTGTGGGTCGATACA
>CAYWNG010000659.1:0-3865 GCA_964458685.1 uncultured Pirellulaceae bacterium | reverse complement strand
ATTTGGTTTTCGTCAACGACTGACTTCGAATCTAAAGGAACCGGAGCCTAACGGCTGGCGGCTAGTTTAGAACGGCCACTGGTCTTCTAAGCCGGGCAGTCTCTAACGCTTGGCGACTAGATTCAAATCCTAACGCTCACTAGCGTTTACTTTGGGTTCGGCCCGCTTTGTTCATCGATCTCGCGAATGTACTTTCGCAGTCGCTCCAGTTCATCGGTCGTGTCTTTCAGTCGCAGCATGTTTTCGACACGCTTCACTAGTTCGATGCGATTGACTGGCTTGGACAAAAAGTCGTCGGTTCCAGCCTTAACGCCTCGCTCGATGTCACCGAGTTCATTCAGTGCGGTGACCATCAGAATCATGATCTTCGCAGTCTCGGCGTTGTTCTTGAGCTGCTGACAAACTTCAAAGCCGCTGTGTTTGGGCATCATCACGTCCAACAGCAGCAAGTCGGGCTGAAAACTCTTGGCCTTGACCAAGGTGTCTTCGCCATCGACGGCCATTTCGATTTCGCAATCGATGTTGATGAGATATGCTTCCAGCAACTCACGATTAGCTGCATTATCGTCGGCAATTAAAATGCGCGCTGTTTTGGACACTATTCGTTCTCGTAAGAATGTTGGTTGAGCTTACTCTTGCTCGGCTGGTACTGGGAAGCTCTGGCACAAGTTCTTCACTTGGCCGCGGATCGTCGAGTGCAATTGGCTGTCGTCGGCGGCCTTCAGGGCTTGGCTGATCCACTGACCAATCTGTTTCATCTCGGTCGTTCCCATTCCGCGCGTGGTGAGCGCTGGAGTTCCAATGCGAATGCCGCTGGGGTCCATGGGTTTGCGAGTATCGAATGGAATCATGTTCATGTTGACGGTGATACCGCATGCATCCAATACGGCTTCGGCTTGTTTGCCACCGAGTCCAATACTGGTCACGTCGACCAACATCAAATGGTTGTCGGTGCCACCGCTGATCAGTCGAAGTCCGGCCGATAGCAGTTCACCCGCGAGCGTCTTAGCGTTGTCGACAACTGCGCGACCGTAAGCTTTGAAGCTGTCTTGCAACGCTTCGCCAAAGCACACAGCCTTACCTGCGACGACGTGCATCAATGGTCCGCCTTGTAATCCGGGGAAGACGGCACTGTTGATCGCCTTGATGTGTTGCTTCTTGCAAAGCACCACTCCCGAACGCGGGCCTCGAAGCGTCTTATGTGTCGTTGAGGTGACGTAGTCGGCGACTGGAATTGGATTATCGTGAACACCGGCTGCCACCAATCCTGCGTAGTGTGCCATGTCCACCATCAACGGCGCTCCGACATCCGCAGCGATCTCTGCAAACTTTGCGTGTTCAATCTCGCGAGGATAAGCGCTCGCGCCGGCGACGATCAGCTTCGGGCGATGTTCCTTGGCAAGCTTGGCCACTTGATCAAAGTCAATTCGGTGATTGACGCTATCGACGCCGTAGGGAATGAACTTGTAGAGCTTGCCCGAGATATTCAGGTGCATTCCGTGAGTTAGGTGACCGCCTTGAGCCAAATCCAAACCGAGAACTGTGTCGCCTGGTTGCAAACACGAAATATAGACGGCTGTGTTGGCTTGAGAGCCTGAGTGAGGCTGAACGTTGGCGGCTTCGGCGCCGAATAGTTGGCAGACGCGGTCGATGGCCAGTCGTTCGACTTGATCGACAAATTCACAGCCTCCGTAGTAACGGCGGCCAGGATAACCTTCGGCGTATTTGTTCGTCAGGACGCTTCCGACGGCCTCCATAACGGCTCGCGAAGTGTAGTTCTCGCTAGCAATCATCTCGAGTCCATCCTGCTGCCGTTGGTATTCAGCGTCGATGGCGGCTGCCACTTGTGGGTCGCGTAGTTGGAGAACTTTTTCATTGCTTAACGAGGTAGTCGACATGTTCGTTCCTATCGCTAATTTCTTAAGGTTGCTTTAAGTCTCATTAGACGATCTTAATGTGAATGAAAGCAACCTTAAGAGCTGTGGCGGAGTGTATCGGTGTTCGTGGGTTAAATTGTCGAATGGTGTATCATAACCGTCAACAACCACCCAAGCAAAACCGTTCGAATATTACGAGCAAAACAGGTTTTTCCTTAGGCAGCTTGTTCAGCTATATTGGAGTCGGCCGGTAAATCTTCTTTTCCGGGTTGCTAGGATTTTTTGGACCGCTGTCCTATCGAGCGCACGTTGAGTACTTTGCCATGTGAGACCCTGACCAAGATCGCCCTGGAGCGACCTTCGTCTGTTCACAAGCTGTTGCCGAATTTGGCGGACGGTTGGCTGCTGGACACCTATTTTGTAGGTCCAGAAAACGAGCTTCTACGATACTTGTTCGACGATGAGCGCATCAAAACTTTGGGGGCGATCGCGCCGGTCGTTCTCTACGGCGAAAAATCGTTGGGGAAGACCGCGCTTACCGTAACTCTCGCGGTGCGATGGTCTCGTATGACAGACGAGCGACCGCTGGTGATCACAACGGGTCAAACCTTCTGCCAGGACTTTGCTAACGCTGTCGAAATTGACGATCTCGAGGCATTTCGCAAGCGGCATCGCGAATGCAAAATGCTTGTCGTCGATGACTTGGAGGCCTTTAACGGTAAGACTGCGGCTCAGGAAGAGTTTGCGGCCACGATCGACGCTTTGGTGGAAGCTGGTCGACCGTTGCTGGTGACCAACTGTCAATTGCCCAGTTCGTCTAAGTCGATCAAGCCCAACTTAGCCAGTCGGCTTTCGGCTGGTTTTTCGCTGCTTCTTAATCGCCCCAGCAAGGCGACTCGCAACGCCCTGATTGACGCGTTAGTTGCCAAGTACGATCCGCACCTTTCCGTCGATGACTTGATTGCGGTAGCTGGAGACTTAGATTCTGCCGCTTTATCGCCTGTTGAGATTCGCGACTTAGTTAAAGTGGCTCAGCAAAATCGCTCGTCCAAAGGCGAGCTGGATCCCAGCATTGTGGCCGCGCTGATGCGTCAGCAAATCTCGGGGGTCGCTCCCGACATCAGTGCCATTACTAAATCGGTGTGTCGACGAATGCAAGTCAAGCTGACTGACGTTCGTGGTTCTTCGCGAGAAGCTCCCATCATGCGAGCTCGTTCATTGGCTATCTACTTATCGCGAAAGCTCACTACGCTTAGCCTATTGCAGATCGGCGAGTACTTTTCTGGCCGCGATCATTCGACCATTCTGCACTCGATCCGCAAAATCAAAGCTCTAGTCGACACCGATAGCGAGCTAGCCAACCTCTGCCGCGACGTTGAAGCTGAGTTGTTTCAGTAGCTGAACCCCGTTGCTTATCGCCGTTTCTTATCGCCGTTCCTGATCCCCGTAGCTGACCCCGCCAGGGTTCAGTCGGATTCTTTTATTGGGCTCTTTGGTTGTTCTGTCTAGGTCGCTGCTAGGTCCTACTTCATGGAACTGTACTGTACCGAGAACTGAACCCTGGCGGGATCAGCTACGGCTGCACTTCTCAACCACGCCGCTAGAGTCTGCCCACTCCTTAGACTCAACCATTGAGGACAGTGTTGAAAACATGTCGGTTGCTAGTTAGTTGAGCGTCAGTTGCTTGTCGGTTCCTTGTTTGTTGCTTGTTGATTGTCGGTTCACTCTTTGTCGATTTCATGTTGATTGGTGGTCGTTTGTGTGTTGGTTTGGTGTTGAGTTACTGTTGGATTTTCTTGGTCTACTAGTCCTGAGATCGCTAGTTCACCTAGCTTTTTCGTTGCTGATTCAACGGGGTGGCTGATGATTTGAGGTGTGTCGAGGATTGAATTGTTTAACGGCAAGCCGTAGGCGACTGTGGTTTCTGGGCTTCTAGTTGTTAGCCCATAGGAGAATGGAAGAGCAGTCGCCTTCGGCTTGCCGTTAAA
>CAYWNG010000658.1:0-3872 GCA_964458685.1 uncultured Pirellulaceae bacterium | reverse complement strand
GTCGTGTAGTTGGAATCACGAGTCAGCGGGCCGTTGGTAAAGCGTTCGTAGTGGCCCAAATCCAGGTCGGTCTCGCTACCATCGTCTAGCACGTAGACTTCACCGTGTTGGTAGGGGCTCATCGTCCCTGGATCGACGTTGATGTACGGATCCAGCTTTTGCATTCGCACCTTAAGGCCGCGAGCCTCAAGAAGCATGCCGATCGACGCGCTGGTCAATCCTTTTCCTATCGAACTGACCACCCCACCCGTAACAAAAATGTGCTTCGTCATGTCGGCTAACGCCTCGCCATCCGAGTTCCCTGGAAAATCAGATCTTATCCGCCAGATCATCTTCCGCAATGCCACAATTTGCCGCGGGGATTTTGCGGCGTGTCACTTAGCAACTCGTCTCGGGGAGAGTCTAGCTTTTCTGCTATAATGAGCCCCTAAAGGCACCTACAGCAACACTCACGACGGTAACACTTAAGAGAAAAGTTTTCCATGCGCAAAGTCAAGAACGGCGGTGGATGGGCAGCGATTCGTTACACCTTTCGAAAAGCTCGAGAATCCGGTGGAATCTGGAAATTCTACAAGGCCATGCGTACCAAAAACGCATGCAAGACGTGCGCTTTGGGAATGGGCGGACAAAAAGGGGGAATGGTCAACGAAACTGGCAGTTTCCCCGAAGTTTGCAAGAAATCACTGCAAGCGATGGCTTCCGACATGCAGCCGGCTATCACGGCTGACTTTTGGCAAAAACACAGTGTCCAAGAGCTTCAAACCTGGTCGCCACGACAACTGGAAATCGCTGGCCGACTGATTCAGCCAGTCCTTTACACCAGGGGCTCAACCCACTTCCAAACCATTACTTGGAAAGAAGCGCTGGATCGCATCACCGACAGTCTTAAATCGCTTTTGCCCGATCAGACCTTTTGGTACTTCAGCGGCCGAAGCAGCAATGAAGCGGGATTTCTTCTACAGCTTGTCGCTCGCTTGTACGGCACCAACAACGTAAACAACTGTAGTTTCTATTGCCATCAAGCCAGTGGAGTTGGACTGAACAAGTCGCTGGGAACCGGCACAGCAACCGTGACTCTAGAGGATGTCGAGCACTGCGATCTGTTGATGGTCATTGGCGGGAACCCAGCCAGCAATCATCCGCGACTGTTGACCTCGTTAACTCACCTGCGCCGTCGCGGTGGCAAAGTGATACTGATTAACCCAGTTCGCGAGCTGGGCATGGTCAAGTTCCGCATTCCTAGCGACTGGCGGAGCATGTTGTTCGGCGCGCAGATCGCCACGCACTATTATCAGCCACATATCGGCGGCGATTTGGCACTTCTAACGGGAGTGGCCAAAGCGGTGATCGAGTTCGGTAAGTCGGACTCGGAGTTCATCTCCACCTACACTCGTAACTACCAAGACTATCAGTCGGCGCTTCAATCGCTATCGTGGCAGGAACTTGAGAACAAGAGCGGCTTGACCAAGCAACAGATGCTGGAGATCGCTCAGCTCTATTCGAATTCCAAGGCCAGCATCTTCAGTTGGACGATGGGAATTACGCATCATATTCATGGTGTGCAGAGCGTTGAAGCGATCGTCAATCTCGCTTTATTGCGAGGAATGGTCGGAAGGTCAGGGGCAGGACTGATGCCTATCCGCGGACACTCCAACGTTCAAGGAATGGGATCAATCGGTGTCACACCAAAGCTGAAGGATTCGATCTTCGAGAACTTACAAAGTCGATTCGGTCTCAAGTTGCCAACTACTCCTGGCATGGACACCATGGCTTGTATGGAGGCCGCGCAAGCGGGTCGTTCGCAGGCGGCAATCTGCCTCGGAGGAAATCTGTACGGCAGCAATCCTGATGCGACCTACGCGAAAGAGGCGATGTGTAAACTCAAGCTGCTGGCGACTCTCAGCACGACGCTCAACACCGGTCACGTGCATGCCCTGGCTGATCAGACTTTAATACTTCCAGTCCTTCCGCGTGACGAAGAGCCACAGCCAACGACGCAAGAGTCGATGTTCAACTTTGTCAGACTGAGCGATGGTGGGCCGATGCGCTATCCCGGTCCTCGTAGCGAAGTTCAGGTCATTGCAGAGCTTGGCGAACGACTTGTTGGAGATCAAGGCGTTATCTCTTGGCAACAGATGAAGCAGAACGATACCATTCGCAAATGGATCGCGCAGGTCGTGCCGGGCTATGGGGCGATTGAAACGATTGGACAAACGAAGCAAGAGTTTCAAATCGAAGGTCGCACTTTCCATCAGCCTAAATTTGGTACAGCCGATGGTCGCGCAGTCTTTCATCAACATGATATTCCTCAGCTTGCCCAAATTGGACCGCGAGAATTGCGGCTGATGACGGTTCGAAGCGAAGGACAGTTCAACACAGTTGTCTACGAAGAGGAAGATCTCTATCGCGGCCAAGAACGACGCGATCTCATTCTCATGCACCCCGAGGATCTCAGCCGCTTGGGATTGCAGCCTGATCAACGTGTCTCGATTCGCAGTAGCGTCGGGCAGATCGACGGGTACCTCGCGCGATCCTACGCTGATGTTCGGCCCGGTAATGCACTCATGTATTTCCCAGAAGCGAATGTCCTGGTCCCTCGAGCCTTAGATCCTCAATCCAAGACGCCGGCCTTCAAGTGCATAATCGTTACCATTTCTCCGATGGTCGATTAGCGAGATAATCTGTGGCGATTGTTCGGAATAAACCATTGCCGATTGTTCGGTTATTACCGGCTTTGGCGGCCAATTGCTTGTTACTTACGTTGCTTAACGACTTAGACGAATTATCCACTTACAGGAGTTCTGTGTTTTGAATCGCTAGTATTAGGAATGCCAGCAAATGCGACGTGGTTGGCTTGGTATAAGACCGACAGCCCTATTGTTGTTGGCAGTCTTCTATTTTGGAGGTTGCAAGGTCGGGCCCGACTATCATCGACCAGCACCTAAGGTCATCGAGGCATCTTGGTCGCAAGCGGCCGACCCGCACCTCAATGGACAACCCGTCGATCTAACGGTCTGGTGGGAATCCTTCAACGATCCGATGCTTAACAACTTGGTTGAGATCGCTCTAGCCGAAAACATCGATCTCAAGGAAGCAGGCAAACGCATTCTAGAAGCTCGTGCACTTCGCAATGTTGCAGCAGGCAGTTTATACCCTCAGCAACAATCGCTGAACGGCACCTATCAAAATATTCGCATCAGCGGAACAACAGCTAACTTCGTGACCGTCCCTGGCTTCTTCGAGACGGACCGCGTGTTCGATTTCTTCGGTACCAACTTCAACTTGGCATGGGAAATGGATTTTTGGGGTAGGCTGCGCAGGACAGTCGAATCCGCCGATGCGCAGGTCGAACAAACCATGGCTGCCTACGACATGGTCAAAGTCGTCATGCTGGCCGAACTAGCCAAGACCTACATTGAAATGCGAACTATCGAATCCCGAATGGAATTCGTTCGCAAACATATCGAGATACAAGCCAAGTTAGCCGAACTGTCCGAGAAGCGAATGGCTGAAGGCATCGGAACCAAGCTCGACTATCACCAATCCTCAGCCAGCCTTGCGAGAGTTGAAGCACTTCTGCCGGGATTAGACATCCTGCGAAGACAGGCTTCGAATCGGATCTGCGTTCTGCTGGGTTGTGCGCCAACCGACGTGCAATCATGCTTCGGCGAACCAGGAAAGATTCCTACACCTCCATCGGAGATTGCCGCAGGTATTCCATGCGACCTCCTGCGTCGTCGTCCGGATGTGCAAATGGCCGAGCGAGAGTTGGCTGCGCAGTCGGCTAGGATTGGAATTGCCGAAGCCGAATTCTACCCAAGCATTTCACTGGTTGGGCAAATTGGACTTCAGTCCAAAGATTTGAGCAAGCT
>CAYWNG010000657.1:0-3880 GCA_964458685.1 uncultured Pirellulaceae bacterium | reverse complement strand
GATGTTGTTGCAGTCGGTTCGCAATGAACGATCCGCAGAAATCGTCCTGTCGTTTGGTATTCCATGCAAGACAGTTGAACTTGGGTTGTTGTTTGTCGTCGAGCAAAAGACATCGTCAATAAGTCAGGATCGCATTTCGAAACTGATCCAGCAAATCCGCAAAGAGATGGCGGTTTGGATCGAACTGTGGTATCTGTGCTGGTTAGGCGCGAAGTCCAATTCATGGTACGCCCGATGCAGAAAACTGTACAAGAACCGTCGCACTTGGATGTTGGCCGCTGCTTTATGTCTTGGTGCTATGGCGGTCCCGGTTCCGTATTGGCCACAGCGTGAGTGCATCGTTGAACCCGCATCGCGAAGATTCCTTACCAGTCCCGTCGCGGGCCGAGTAATCGAGGCTCAGGTGCGTCCAGGTGATGTCGTTGAGGCTGGTCAGTTGTTGGCCAGAATTGACGACCAACAGTTGCGTTGGGAACTTGCGAATGTCGAAGCTGATTACCAAAAGGCTTGCAAGAAGCACGACTCGGCTCTAGCTTCACGATCCGGCGGCGATCTGCGGATGGCTCAGCTCGAACGTGAACAATTCGCAATTCAGATTGAACTGTTGCAAAGCAAACTTCAGCAACTTGAGATTCGCAGTCCCATCGCTGGCGTGGTTGTCGACGGCGACTGGGTTCCTACTTCGGGTTCGACAGTCGAGCGAGCTGACACGCTGTTTGAGATTGCTCCCTTGGATTCAATGCGAGTCCGAACATTGCTTTCTACCGAAGACCTTGGTCGCATCGCTACGGGAACGCCACTGACGATTCGCGTGGATTCGGCGCAGGGGAAAAAGTGGACAGGCAAAGTCGAGCGAATTGACCCTCGCGGACGTCTTGAGGGATCTGAAGTCGTGTTTGAAGCCGAGACATTTGTCGAGAATGACCAAAACGCTTTGCGACCCGGTATGCGTGGGTCGACAAGGTTGACATCCGATTGGCATAGCATCGGTTGGATGATTTTCTATCGGCCATATACTTGGCTGATGAAGAAGTTCGCTTGGTAAAGGCATTGATCCATGAATCCAGGCGGCCCAATAAAGCTACCCAAATTACGACTGGACCTTCAGTACTCGATTCACCATCAAGGTGATGATCGATGGTACTGCGTACAAGATCCGCTCAACGGCCAGTTCTTTCGACTGGGACCTCGCGAATACGCTCTGGCCAGTCTCTTTCATGATGGACTTTCGCCTGACGATCTTGTTCAACAGGTTGCCGAAGATCCAGAGCTGACCAATCAACTTGGGCGACCAGTCAAATCCGCCGAAGTCATGCAGTTAGCTGCGTGGCTGGTGCGTTCGGGGCTATGTCAAACCAATCAAGCCGCCCGAGCCACCTCGCCGTATCGCAAGTGGGTTCTCAATCCCCTGTCGATGCGACTTCCGCTTGTTCCAGGGCACTATATCGAACAAGCCAGCAAATGGATCGCTCCACGAATCAACTGGTTCACCTGCGTAGCGATTGTTGGCATGTACTGCGTGGCGTTATTCTTCGCGTTGGCAAACTGGAAATTGTTTTCCGAAGCTTCCAGTCGCTTGTTCGTATCGGACAGTCATCTTTGGTGGATGGCCGCTTGGCTGATCCTGAAGATTGCTCACGAGTTGGGACATGCTGTTGTTGCAGTTCGCGTGGGCAGTCACATTCGGGCTGCGGGTTTCAACGTCTATTTCTTCGCGCCAGTTCCATATGTCGACGTGTCGGATTTGTGGACGATTCCTAATCGATGGCAACGCATCGCGTGTTCGGCGGCTGGAATTTTGACAGAACTTGCCATTGCTTCGATCGCTATTTTTATCGCGGTCTTCAGCCAATCCGAGTCGATTCAATATCTCTGCTGTGCGATCGCTGTCACGGGTACGGTGACGACTCTGGCGTTTAACGCTAACCCGCTAATGCGCTTCGACGGCTACTACATATTGTCCGATTTGTTGAACATTCCCAATCTGTGGACTCATTCGCAAGCAGCATTTAGCAATTGGATTAAGCGAATACTCAACCCTTGGAAGTTTGCTGGTCAAGCTTTACCGTCGGTGGCTTATGCGACTTACGGAATGCTGAGCTTCTTCTACCGCTGGACCATGACTTTGACCATGGCGGCAACTGCGATTGTGGTCTGGAAGTCTGTGGGAGTGCTGATCGTTCTCTGGGCCGCTTATGCGATTTACATCGATCCATGGATTAAGGCGATCCGCCGAGAGCGAGCCGCCAATGCAATGCGACCCCAAAGCGAAACCAAATCTCGCGAGCGAGTTTGGGGTGTTGCGACTGTAGTTGGGCTGATTCTAGCTTTGACTGTGATCCCATCGCCAATTCAACCTTCAGCGCCGGGTGTAGTTACCTTCTACGAACCTGTGCAAGTCAACGCAGAAAGCCAAGGCATCCTGGAACAAGTTTCGGTTCGAGTGGGTGAGAAGGTCCAAGCTGGACAGGTTATCGCCGTGCTTCGTGATCAAGATCTGCAAGTCGAACTGCAAACCAAACGCTTAGAGGCGCAATCGGTTCAAGAATCGATGCGAGCTCAGCAAGCTCGAGGCAACTTAGCCGAGCTACAGGCCGCCGAGGCTCGACTGGAATCGCTCACCTCGCAACTGGAGCAAGTGGAGACTCGCTTTAATCGACTGACGATCACCGCGCCTCAGGATGGTATCGTCGTTCAGTTGTCGGTGGACAACAGCTTGGGACAAAAGGTATCCGTAGGTGCTCCGATTTGCATGATCGCCACCAGCGAGGGACTGGAGGCCAAGATATCGGCCTCGCAGCGCGACCTAGAGGCGTTTCGGCAAGCGGTTGGACAGTCTGTCGCTGTGAATGTCGTCGGAGCCAGCAAGCGGCACGGCACGATCGAAAAGGTGGAGCTCAAGGGCAGTGCCTATCTGAGCGATCCGCTTTTGGCTGGAGTTTACAACGGACCGATTCCCGTCGAGATGTCGGGCGAGAATAAAGGTGATGGAAAGCAGTGGAAGCTGCTTTCGCCTCGATTTGACGTCCATGTGCGGCTTCCGGAATCGGAGGGGTATGTCCCCGGTCAGATGGTTTGGGCGCGAGTTCCTGGCGATTCCTCCAGCATTGCAGGGGTGATCGGACTATGGCTAAAGTCCAAGTGGGATAGCTTGAAACATCAAGTTGAGGGGTAATTCTTCTCAATTTTCACATGCAGACTTGTCGAAAAGCGGTTGCCGAGCGTATAAATTAGGTTGTCAGGTTCACACAACAAACCCCTGCGATCATTGTCCGACAAAATCGGATTCGTAGGGTTCCCACTGGGAATTAGCAATAGACGAGAGGATCAATCCAAATGGCAGTAAACCTAACCGAGACCGCAGCCAAGCAAGTGATGAAGTTCCGCGACGAGCACCAACTGGGCGAAGAGATGTTCTTCCGAGTTGGAATTTCCGGAGGTGGTTGCAGCGGATTCAACTACTCGTTGACCTTTGACGACAAGTTCGACTCGGCCAGCGACAGCCGCTATGACCTTCACGGCGTTGCCGTAGTTGTTGACAAGAAGAGCGCGCTTTACCTCGACGGCGTGACCATTGATTGGCACCAAAGCTTGGAAAAGCAAGGTTTCACGTTCGATAACCCGAACGCTGTCAAGACCTGCGGATGCGGTAGTTCATTCTCCGCTTAGTTTCGATTCGCTACGGCTTTCGAAGCTTGAATCAATTCATCGTCAGCCAAGGACTGCAGAGTTCTTGGCTGATTTCGTTTGTTGGGGTTTAATGATCGGCAGTCGTTAGTTTTGATTTTGCGCTGATATGGTTTTAGGGGCGAAGCCCTGTCCGTTTACCTAGCCCAGCCTGCAGGGCTGGGTACGTAATTCGCGAGAAAACAAAGGGCCA
>CAYWNG010000656.1:0-3891 GCA_964458685.1 uncultured Pirellulaceae bacterium | reverse complement strand
CATCACTGTCAAATATTCCATCACCGTCAAATACTGCATCATCAAGCGTCATCGGTCGGTTGCTTGGCGCCACACTTTCGATTGCAATCCCCCTAATCAAATCTGCTGCCAAACAACAGATGGCCTCAGCAGTTGCCTCCGCAATTCAGTCTGTCTCAGAATCAAGGAGTACACACCATGACACACCGGCTTAAGAGCGTGGTGAGTAATCAACAGGACGATGCATCTCGTAACGGAATCTTTCACGAGAACGCTTTAGCGACTACACACCGACGTGATGTATTCGCCCAAGCGTCGAGTACGTTGACGCAGATCGTTCGTGAGAGACCGGCTACTACTTTAGTGGCAGGCATGATCGTTGGAGCATTGATTGGATATTCTCTCAAGAGGCTGAAATGATTACGCAGACATCCCCAAAGCAAGAAGATGTACAGCGTCGAAATCCACTGCTCGCAGTAGCTTCGCGCGCGGCAGATGTGGCGGGCGACTTTGTCGAGTTGGCGGAATTGCAGGTTAGGCTAGCCAAGTTTGACGCGAAAAGCGTTATACAGAGAAGCGCGCCGGCCATAGTCATCTCAATATTCAGCGCGATCTTGGCCATGTCCGCATTTACTGTTTTGCTAATCGCTCTAAGTTCCGCATTAGCCGAAGTCGCCGGGCTCGATGTTTGGGTCAGCCAGTTAATCCTCTGCTCCGTCGCTCTCCTCTTCGCCGCGATAATCGTCACGTACTCGATGCGCAAACTCAAGAGTAGTCTCGAGTGCTTTAATTCAAGTATGACTCAGCTTTCGGAAAACGTCGCGTGGGTCAAAAGCGTCGTTCGAGGTCGCTAGTTATCTAAAAACTCAGTCTCTAACAGAAACGGGAAATCATGAATCAAGCCGTACAATCGAAACCTCCAAAGCCAGAACTTGCCTACTCCAAATGCATGCAGTCAGCAACCGATGATCTAGTCGAAGCCTGTAGTACAGTCGGCGATGCTACTGCCGAGTACAGCAAGAAACACCCAGCAATTGTCATGATGGCGACCTTCTTCCTCGGTTTCTACGTAGGCTGGAAGATCAAGCCTTGGTAGAAGTCTTGGATGGGAGTTTACGCGTGTTGGCATGAAACGTGCATCACTAAGGTGAATACGAAAAACTAGTTGAGCGTCGGATCGCAAATAGTACTGAAACTCGATCTGCGAGCTGCGAGCTGCGAGCTCAGCTAGCTTCTCGATCTAGTGTCATCGCGAGACAATCTCAGGCGATGACACACAATCAACAGCATCGCATAGCGGTGCAATCTCCGAGAGGGAAAATTATGAAGATACGAACAATGATGATTTCAGGTGGCTTGGTATTCGCAGTCGCTATTCCGGCACTTGCTCAGGATGTAGGCATTGCGGGGCAAGTCAACGCTTCCACCCAAGCTGCACAAAACATTCAAGCCCAAGGAGTCAACGCGAATGCGAATATCAACACAGGCGTAGGTAGTGCAGTTGCCGCTGGGCAGAACAACCCATCTGTCGGGCAAGTAAATGCAGACGCCTCTACAAATGCGGGTTTGCAAGCAGGCAACTCAGGCATCGCTGTGCAGAGTAGCAACAATGCAAATGTGGGAACTGGAGCTTTGGGCAATCCGCAAGTAAACGCAAATGTTACTGGTGAATACGGAGTTGGTCAGGCAGGCGTTGCTGGGCAGTACGGCGCAAGCAACCAGTACGGCGCAAGTAATCAGTACGGAGTGGGAAGTCAGTACGGTGGCAGCATTTTGAACACGGGGGGTGCTGCCAATACAGCCATGGATGGATCGTCGTACTATAGTTCATCTTCGATGGGTGTGCCTTACGGGAGCGTGATTAGTTCGAATAATGGCTCATGCTGTAGCAGTACCTACGGCTACTCACATAGCCGACGAGGGCATTGCCATCGTCATCGTCGTTGCCGCTAAGTCGTTTGGCTCATTGAAGTAAGCAGTTAGGAGGAGCCGGGTTTATCCGGCTTCTTTTTTTGGCTGAGCCAGTTACTTCATGGTTAGCAAAATAGATGCTCATCGGAATTAGCCGACGCGGCACAAGATCTGCAACCCTATGAACGGCTGCAGAATAAAGATCGCGAATGAAGCGGACCTACTGCCTCTAAGTAATCGTTGTGCTGAATCGGGGCAAATCGCAAACACTACAAATCGAGAGAATGAACAATGAAAGTCTTATTAGCCATCCTGGTTCTGCTTGTTGTCTTAGTCGCCATCGGCTGGATTGGATTCAGTCGCAAGTCAGGGAACCCTGCAATTGAGTTCAACTCTGACAAAGCTTCGGGCGATGTGAAATCCATGGTAGACAAAGTAGGAGGCACTGTATCTAGTGATCCGAATGGAAGCCAACCTAAGTAGGGTACAAGTTCTTGGAAGTTGGAATAGCAATGGAACAGCCCGCGCTTTTTAACGCGTGGTTCACGACGTGAAACGAATCGTAGCTGTATCAGGCTGTATCAGTGGGCATTCGATTTTTAGCCCCAGGCTAAGGCAGTTCCGATAGCCTCCATCACCTTTCCTGCGTCTGCTGGCTTTCCGAGGAAGAGCGTACACCCGGCACTTTTGGCCCGCGCTTCATCCGCGGGAAGTGAGTATGAAGTGTAAGCGATGATTGGAAAATCGAAGCCAGTCGTGCGGAGCTGCGAGACTGCAGTCCAGCCGTCCATTTGCGGCATATTCATGTCAAAGATTGCGATGTCAAAGCAATACTCTGCACACAGTATGACAGCCTTCAGTCCGTTATCCGCACAAACGACTTGATGACCAGCTTTTCGAAGTAAATTCTCAAGTGTCAAGCGAACTATGCGGTCGTCATCAACAACCAAGACCTTAGCAGTTCTGTTTTTCAACATAAATCACTCCCAATGCTGCATTGCCTTGATTGCAATCTGCGTGCCATTTACGAGTGACTCGATTGATTGAGATGAGGTTCGCTGATGCTGTAGTGGTGTAGTGCTTTTGTCCTCCGTGGATGGATGTGCAGAGTGCATTGCCAATATCGGCCATTCGTGGACAATCTGATAACGCCACCATCGATTGAGTTTCTGAAGAACGCCGAGGTCCACGTTGCTCCATATCTACACCATTCCAGTCACGCCGTTTTCGCAAAATGCCAGAATATTTTTTGAGACTGACCAAAAGCGTGCAGTCATCGTCGACCCTGGAGGAGACATAGATCTTCTGCTGGAAAGACTGAGGAAGTTAGAGTTCGAAGGGCTGCAGATTTTCTTAACGCATGCGCATATCGATCACGCAGGTGGTGTCGCAGAGTGTCTCAGAAAGATCAGGGCGGAATTCAGTATCGACGCCTCCCTCGTCGCTCACTCCGATCCGATCCTTCGCGGAACGATTCAACGTCAAGCCAAGCTGTATGGACTTCCGACTGATGAGTACCAGAATGCGCCTGACCCAGAGATCGTGTTGGGCGAGGGCGATGAGTTTGAAATTGGCGCGGTGAAAGCTAAAGTCAATTGGGTTCCAGGTCACGCACCAGATCACTTGACTTTGTTCTTCGACATTCCCGAGTTCGTATTGCACGAAGACGAAGAGGCAGAGCTCATTAAGGCACCGGTTCTGCTGGCTGGTGATACGCTTTTTGCAGGCAGCATCGGCCGAACCGATCTACCCGGCGGATCGATGCCAGTACTTCTCAAAAACATTCGCGAAAAGCTGTTCGTCCTTCCCGAAGACACTGTCGTCTTATGCGGTCACGGACCGGCAACCACGATTGGCGAAGAGAAGCGTTTTAATCCTTTCCTCCAAGGATAAATCGCTTCGGTAGCCGCAATTGGGTTGCCGATCACCTGAACAATTGCTGGCCACGAAAAGGCACAAAGAGCACAAAACGAAAGCAGTAGTTCTTTTTTGTGTTCTTTG
>CAYWNG010000655.1:0-3907 GCA_964458685.1 uncultured Pirellulaceae bacterium | reverse complement strand
CTCCATGGATTTTCATCGTCGGCAAGTCGCGTGGAGTTCTCGAAAGCTGAAGTCTTGCTTGGTCGAGGTGATTGTTGTAAAGGTGCACATCGCCAAAAGTGTGAACAAAGTCGCCAGGCTGTAGGCCAGTCGCTTTAGCCATCATCATGGTTAGCAATGCGTAGGATGCTATGTTAAATGGGACACCCAGGAATAGGTCGGCACTTCTTTGATAAAGCTGGCAGCTCAACCGTCCATCCGCAACGTAGAACTGGAACAGTAAGTGACAGGGAGGCAACGCCATCTTCGGAACATCGGCAACGTTCCACGCGCTGACGATCAAGCGGCGCGAGTCGGGTGACTGGCGAATTTGCTCTTGAACCTGAGTGATCTGATCGATCGTTCCACCATCGGCTGTTGGCCAACAACGCCACTGCTTGCCGTAGACAGGCCCCAATTCGCCATGTTCATCGGCCCACTCATCCCAAATCGAGACGCGATGGTCGTGCAGAAACTTGACATTCGTTTCGCCGCGAAGGAACCAGAGCAGTTCAACAATAATGCTCCGCAGGTGCAATTTCTTGGTTGTGATCGCTGGAAAGCCTTTCGACAGGTCAAAACGCATCTGATGACCGAAAAGGCTTCGAGTTCCTGTTCCGGTTCTGTCTTGTTTCACCGTGCCATGATCAAGCACTTGTTGCATGAGTTGTAGGTACTGTTGCATAACTTTCTTCAGCTAACGAACTCGTTTTGATGTTGCATGGGTGGGCTCTTTCCCAACCCGAAGTTTTAGCAAGGGCCTCTTATCATAACCCGCTACGTTAGTTTTGAAGTTGCGTTTTTTCTGGGATTACGGGCCGAAGGCCCAGCGATTTACATAGCCCAGCCCAACGGGCTGGGTGATCAAACAAAAGTAGGTTAAGGGCCAACGGCCTGCCGGTTTGCACGCAAACCGGCAGGCCGTTGGCCCTTTGTTGTTATCGCGAATTGCGTACCCAGCCCTTCAGGCTGGGCTAGGTAAACGGTCAGGCCTTCGGCCTTAAATCCAATAGCGCAACTTCAAAACTAACGCATCGGGTTGGGAAAAAACTCGTCGTCCGTTCGCTAATGACTGCGGCTAACGCCCGCGGCTCAAAGCGTCGGCTTTACCGCCGACCAAGTCCAATGTCGATCGCTTGTCGCCTGTACGGTATCTTCTGAAAATCCAACGTCAACCGCTAATCGGCGAACTTCGTCCAAGCTAAGCGCCGCGGCCAAGGATTGGCGAAGCAATTGTTGATTCTCTAGCGGCTCGTCGCTTGCGTACAACTGGACCAACCGCTCGATCTCTTCGTTGGATTCGGGTCTGAGCAGATCACGAATGAACAACTTGCCGCCGGGTCGTAGCACTCGGATCATGTGGACAATCGCGCTGGCTGGATCTGGCAGATGGTGTATTAGGCTGTTGGAGATCACCCAATCGCAATCTTCGTCCTGGCAATCCAGACTTTTGGCATCGCCATGATAAAGCTGGATGCGGCGCTCCAAACCCGCAGAGGCGATATTGCGTCGAGCGATATCCAGCATGGTCACAGCTAAGTCGCAGGCCATCACTCGGCAATCCTCGACTGCTTCACAAAGCAAGATAGGGATGCGAGCCGTCCCGGTGCCAACATCCAGAATGCGACCACTGACAGTCGCAAACTTCTGCATGTCGTCGACGAACTTTTGGTTCACTTGTAGATGATCCATCTCGTCGTATTGCAACGACTCCTTGGGATCATCCATCACTTCTGGTTCAAGAACGCGTTCGATCATTACTGATTACCCGCGCGATAGTTGACAATACCAACGTACAATAACCAAGCTAGCCAGAACGCATAGATCGTTGCGACGCCCCAAAGCAATTTCGTGCCGCCAGATTTCACTCCAGTGATTCCTGCAGCATTATCTGGAGCCTTGTCTTCCGGCGAATCCGTTTTCACTAAAGCGTTAGTACTCATGCCTGCCCTCCATAACTCGAACAATCCAATCGCTGCTCGTCACCAATCGCTGCTCGTCACCAATCGCTACTCGTCATTGCCAGAGAGTTCGAATTGTGGATCGAAGGCTGTTTCAAAATCGTAAACGTCATCGAAATCTTCGCGGCGATCGGAGTCAGACTTCTTCATGTGTCGAATGCGAATGAGGTTGTAAACAATTTCGCCGAAGTCGCCTGTCGTAAAGATTCCCCATGTGTTTAACACGGTCTTGGCCATGTATCCATACTGCTGGAGAGAGTATTGGCGAATTCCTTCGCACAATTGCTGACCGGTAATATGGTTCTCGCCTTCCTCGGGGGATTCGGCGGCGGCTTTCATTTGCAGTATCTCTTGAGCGAATGCCAATGCCTCGCGGACAAACTGGTAAGCCTCCAAGTGATAGCGCTGATCCTGTTGAAGAAGTTCGATAAGCGGATGCACCTTCTCTGTCACAATGTTTGACTCGCTTTTTCTGTCCATGAACGATTGGGGCTCAAGCTAGGGGGCTAAGTAGGGCTATTCGTGATTCGATTCGGCATCGTCGTCATCATCACGCTGATTAGATCGCTTGGAGTTAAGTACCGTCAAGATCTCGTCGGCATGCACTAGGATACGTCTATTGTCTTCCATCGTGAGCAGCAACTGACGACTTAGCAATTCCTGTCCGATGACTCGGCCTCGTCCACTGCCGACAATGACATCGGCACCGATACGAGGCAGACTCTTACGATGCTCCTCGTAGATATCATACTCATAACGCAAACAACATTTCAGTCGTCCGCAGCGTCCAGAGATTTTGTTTGGATCAAGAGTGGCCTTTTGGAGCTTGGCCATCTTCATCGAAACGGGCGGCATTTTGACTAAGTGCGTGTTGCAGCAGACCGGTTTGCCGCAATCGCCATAGTCCGCCAACAGTTTGGCTTCGTCTCGAACACCGATTTGTCGCATTTCGACTCGCGTTTGAAACTCGCCTGAGAGTCGCTTTACAAGATCGCGGAAATCGACGCGGTCTTCGGACAGGTAGTAGACCACCATTCGCTCACCTCCAAAGATCCGCTCGACTTCCACCAAGTCCATCGGCAAATCAAGCTCGCGAATGATCTGAAAGCAAAGGTCCGTGTCCTTCTCCACTCTGGCAGCCAAGTGTGCCAGCTCATTCTCATCCGCCTCAGTCACCTTCCGCTGGACTGAACCACCAGGTGGCGATTCCAATTGCGGAAGCACGCGTTCGGTAGCTTCGCAAAGAATCTCCCCGTACTCGAGCCCTCGTGAGGTTCGAGCGATCACGCGATCTCCGCGGTTCAGGGTTTGATTGCTGTTCATGACGTGAAGCGTTTTCATAACGCCACATCGAACAACGAAGCTTGGCATGCGAGTGCAACGATCAGATTAGGGAATGAGTCGTAACGAAGGGCGAATTCTACCTGTTAGGATTGCCAATTCCTAGAAGCGACCGACGAATCTAGTTTGAGAAAATTCTCTCTTTTGCCCAATGGGGGATAGGTGGTATAGTTTCCCCACAGCACGTAAATTCACCGCAGGACAGCCCATATGAGTCGCATTAGCTCGTTTTTCCTAGGAATCGTCGTGGGTGCCGTTGGCATCGTGGTTGCCGAGAACTACTACGTTGTCCGATCCAACGAATCATTCCATTTAGTCCCCAAAATCGCCGCTCGCCTTGAAATTCCTTACCGAGACATTCGCGGATTCACCGTAGACGATTGGAATAACAACCAGCCTCTGGCTCTGGCGATAATCAAGTCGCAGAAGCAAGATCTGCTTGTCGAGTCGGGCTTGAGCAACATGCAGCGTCAGTTCGAATCGCTCCTTAAGTCCTTAACTGGTTCCTAAGTCTTTCTGAACTAGCCGCTGGCGCGTTAGAGAGCGTCCCGCTTAGGCGGCCGGTGGCCGCTCTGAACTAGCCGCAA
>CAYWNG010000654.1:0-3908 GCA_964458685.1 uncultured Pirellulaceae bacterium | reverse complement strand
CCGGAGATCGACTGCTAGAGCTGACAGCGATGAGCGAACGCTTGGGGTCAACGCGTCGGCTGCAATATCTTGAGCAGGCGAGTGAGTTCTACGCAAAGGCTGTGCAGGCAAGGCCTCACAGCGCACAACTGCGAATCCAATCTGCTTATTGCTTGAGCCTTTTGGGGAAAACCGCAGAAGCGACCTCCGAAGCCGAGCGCGCGATCTCTTTGAGTAACGAAACCCCCCATGCGGATCAAAAGATTGAAGCTGTTCTGATTTGGACCCCCAATGCTCCAGCCGCACTAACTTCGCAAATTGACTCGGCACCGTATTCAAGGGCTGAACTGGTCCTTGACTGGATTCGTAGTCACCAGAAGCAGTAGTTCTATCGTGTCGCAATGCTCTACAATCGGAAACAGAGCGTTGATGCTGATGAGCAATTGCCGTTAGCTAACTTCGAGTTACCATTTTTAGTTGATCGCAAGACTAACCAATTTATTTCGTAGGCATCTTTAGCATGATTCGAATCGTATTGTTGATCCTAGCAGCAGTTGTTCTAGGAACAGCCTTGGGAAGCTTCCATTCGAAGTTTGGCAGTTCTGTAGAAGAGCAGTTCTGTTTTGTGGATTCATCCAATGCGATTGCAATGAAGACCACTGCTGAGAACATCGGTGTTCCAATGGTCGAATTTCCTGAAGGTACTGTCCATAAGTTTGGGACGATGAAGCACGGCACGAAGCTCTCGCACAGCTTCCCGATTAAGAACGTCGGTACTGCGCCGCTGAGGATCGAGAAGACCGGCTCGACTTGCAAATGCACTGTGGGAAATCTTGAGAAGGGAGTGCTGATGCCGGGCGAGCAGCAGATGATTCACTTGGAGTGGACGGGAGTTAGCGTTACTTCAAACTTTGGGCAATCTGCGACATTCAAGACAAACAGCCTGCAGCACTCGGAGATCAAGTTTGAGATTCAAGGCGCAGTCATCGATAGCTTTGTCTTGAAGCCTAGCGAAATTAACTTGGGAGACTTCACTTCGGATAAGGGAACTTCGCGCGAGTTCACTGTTTTCTGCTACACAGAAGGAGTCGATCTGGACAGGCTGGAATGGTCTAACTCGGACACGGCCAAGTTCATCAAGCTTAGCAAGGAGCCAACCTCTCCAAGTGACGATCCCGATCACTCCAAGGCTCTTAAGGCCTATCGAGTCAAACTGGATGTTGATCCAGGTATCCGCGTGGGACTGTTTAGCGGTAACATCCTACTTCACACAGACGGCGGAGAAAACGTTGACAAGTTAGTGATGAAAGTAAGCGGTCGATCCGTAAGCGATATGACTATTATCGGAGGTCGCTTTTTTGACTCCGACACTGGCATCATGAAGATCGAAAACGTCAAGCCATCCGAAGGTTTTTCAACCACGATATGGCTAGCGCTTCGTGGACCTGAACACGAGAGTATCGAAGTTACGCTCGACCAACCCGAGGCTCACGACACGCTGAAGGTCAGCCTTGGGAAGAAAAAGACCGAGCAAGCAGTTAAGAGAACCCTCATTCCCATCAATTTCGAAGTCCCTAAGAATGCGCCGCAAGTGACCTATGCTGGCTCGGGGGCAGGAACGTTTCTGCGACTCACCGTGCGTGCCAATTCGAGCAAGCCCGTTGAACTGCCGATTCACGTCAGGCTAACCTTCGCCGAGTAAAGCTAGCATTCGATCACCCTTGTTTTCGATCAAAATCGCTTAAACTGAGACAAAATCGCCTCTGAAAACCGCTATTACAGCGTCGACTTTGCTGAACTGTTTTTGGTATCGTTAAAATTGAATGCTAAACAGCGGTAAGCTGTGTGGCTAACCTAACGGCTTTTGTATCTAGAGCTGATCTTTTTGATCTCACGGTGGAGAATGTAGTTGTGCGCAAATTTGCGAATCTTCAATGGATAGTTGCCCTCTGTGCGCTGACCAGCTTTTCGGGCTGCCAATCGAAAGCACCACCCTCCTCCGCTCCCAAGACTGTGGCTTCTAGTGATTCGAGCAGCGAGTCATCAAAAGGCACCGCTGAAAAGAAGCCGACCATCCAGGGCCATGTCGGCACTGGACCAGAGATTGAACTTGAGTCAGCCGCGCCAGCACAAGAAACTCCCGCGACCAATCGGCCGGTAGCCGAAGAAGGCTTGAAGCTAGAGAGCAGCACACAAGTCACCGAAGCGCCCGACAAGGGAGCGTCCAACACAAACACCGTGCCAGCGGTAACGGCCAGTACCGAACGCGTTAAGCCAACATTGGGTAACGTCGCCACCGAGGCTGAACGCAATCAGAAGATCGCCGAGGATTGGCCAAAACCGCAAGTGGTTATCTACGTCTCGGGTCAACAACAAGGCTATATCGAACCTTGCGGTTGCACTGGGTTGGAATCACAAAAGGGCGGCCTGATTCGTCGCGACACGTTGCTCACATCGCTTAAGAATCGTGGATGGGAAGTCATCCCTGTCGACGTCGGGAACCAAAACCGTGAAAAGCGATCGATTGGGCCTCAACCTCAAATCAAATTCGATACTACCGCAAAAGCCTTGCAAATGATGGAGTACCGAGCCGTGAGCTTGGGCGTTCAGGATCTAGAGCTTTCGCGAGTCGATCTATTGCAAGTTGCTGGCAGTAACGAAGGTTCGCCGCGGCCCTTTATCTGCGCGAATATCACAGTATTCAGCGAACCCGAGTTCTTCCCGGCCTTCAAAATTGTCGAAGCAGGTGGACGCAAGATCGGCATCACTTCTGTCATCGGCAAAAGCCTTGAAAGTCAAGTGATCAAAGACCCTAAGAACGAAGACGAAGTTACCTTTTCAGATCCTCAGGAAAGCCTCAAGAAGGTTGTTCCTGAATTGAAAACTCAAGGCTGTGACTTCATCGTTCTGCTTGCACATACAACGCTGGAAGAGAGTGCAGAACTGGGGGCCGCGGTTGAGGGTATCGACCTAGTCGTTACCTCGGGAGGTTACGGCGAACCGACGTTGAATGCCGAGCCGATCAAGAACTCAAAGGCCGTTATGGTCCAAGTTGGTACCAAGGGAATGTATGGTGGAATTGTTGGCCTGTTCGATGACGCGGCCAACCCAATTCGATACCAGAAGATCGCGATCTCTTCGCAGTTCAAAGATTCGGATCGGATGCTGAAGCTGTTCTCTGAGTATCAGGATCGCTTGCGAGAAACTGGCTTTGCTGGGCTGGGCCTTTCGCCGTCGCTCCATCCGACGGGAGCTCAATATGTCGGTTCTGAAAAGTGCGGTGACTGTCATACTCAGGCTTTTGAAATCTGGAAGAAGAGCCCGCACGTACACGCTACCGATTCAATTGTAGCAGCCAATAATGATCGTGGCGGCATCGCGCGGCACTTCGATCCCGAGTGCGTGAGTTGTCACGTCACTGGCTGGGAGCCTCAACGGTTCAGTCCATTCCAAACCGGCTATGAGAGCCTAGAAAAATCGCCTCATTTGCTCGGTAGTGGATGCGAAAACTGCCACGGCCCTGGTTCAGCTCACGTCGCAGCCGAAGAGGGCGATGTCGACGCTACTCCAGATCGTTTGAAGGAGCTACGCCAAGAGATGGTCTTGCCTTTGGCCAAAGCAGAAGCCAAATGCATGGAGTGCCATGACCTGGATAACAGCCCAGACTTTCACGCCACTGGCGCATTTGAAAAGTACTGGGATCGAGTCAAGCACTACGGCAAGGACTAGTCTTCGGTGCGCCGCGTCCTGTTTTTCGGTGCGCGAGCGTCTTTGGTGCGCGGGCGTCCCGCCCGCAGTCAGATTTTGGTACGCGGTCGTCTGTTTACTTCGGTGCGCGGTCGTCTCGACCACTTAACTTCTTTGGTCTTTGGTGCGCCGGCGTCCCGCCCGCTCTTTAACATCACTTCGAAAGCTATTCCTTCTCGCCC
>CAYWNG010000653.1:0-3910 GCA_964458685.1 uncultured Pirellulaceae bacterium | reverse complement strand
GAAAAGACTGTTAAGTTGTAGCTTCATGATCCAGTTCCGTTATTGCCGTAAACTCCAGCATTGTTTGAATTCTTAATCTTCTCGCGAGCATCTTCGCCCTTCTTCTGAGACTTGCTCTCGCCTTGGTTTCTTTTACCCTGAGCCTGCTTGCGTTTGTTCTGGCATAAATTGTTGCAATTCGAACAACAATTCTTGGGAAGCGGCCGAGCCATCAGAGTACTGAGGTCCATCTGTTCTAGGCGAATCACCGCTTCGACATTCTCCGAGGCCGCGGTGTAGTTTTGACTTGAACGGTCTGTGCATTCCTCGGCCAATAAACGAAATTGCTGGCGGGCATTCTCGGCCTCGGTCATCCACTCCTCAGTTGTTGCGCCCTCTAGTCGCATCATCCAAGCAGCGTAGTAACTGGACATTCCCAATTCATGCCTCACACTAGGAAGCAAGCTCGCGTCCTCGGCCGGTTCCTGCTGCAACGAATCAACCAACTGCATCAGAAGATCTTGTCCACCAATTAAGTCGCCCGCTCGGATTTGAGATTTGGCCGCTTCGAACGCAGTCCGTCGAAGCGGGTCGATATCTTCTTCAGGCCAATGGCCAAGCGAGTTCATGAGTGATCGCGAAGCTGAATGCCAATCTTCCGACTGAGCAGCGGCTTGTGCTTGAACGAGTTGTTGTGATGCTAGATCGCGTTGAGCCAATCGATTTCCGGGGCTAAAGTGCCAAATGGCTCCGATCACCGGGACCGCGGTCCAGATCGCATAAACCAATGTCTGCTTCCATTTCATTAGGCAATTCTCCGTTTGATTCTCGCGTTCGAATTTGTCTTAGTGTTTGCCAAGTCACAGGGCTTCATCACTTCTAACTCACAGCCTCGGCAAAGTCCTTTCGGCCCAACGATCGCGCTGGCTCGCGACGAGGATTCCAAGTTCGTACCAACCATGTCAGGATTACAGGCAAGCA
Source organism: uncultured Pirellulaceae bacterium (assembly GCA_964458685.1). Lineage (GTDB taxonomy): Bacteria > Planctomycetota > Planctomycetia > Pirellulales > Pirellulaceae > Aureliella. The sequence goes on along the minus strand of CAYWNG010000653.1, from coordinate 2,950 downwards.
CGCAATCCAAACTCCTCCAAGGGCGATCGAAGCCAAGGCCCATTGCCTGGAGCCCCATCGCCTGCCAGAGTTAGCAAGTAGAGTTTCGCCCTGCAAAAGTCCTTGCTCAATCTCTGTCGAATTCGCATCGAAGTACTTACCTTGCAATTGCACCGACAGTTGACTCAGGCTTCGTCGATCTTGCTTCGAGATGTGATCATCAATGAATGTCCCGCGATTTGCATCGCCGACTCCAAGAATCAAGACGTCTCGAAACGCTGGTGGTCGCTTGGGAATCGCTCGCGCGGGCAACGAGTCACCGTCGCTGCAAATTACTAGGCTGGCCGTATCCACACCCCAGCGTTTCGATAGTTCGGCGGCTTTATCGATGACACCATAGAGGTCGGTCTTGCCGGGTCGAAATGCATGCTCCAGTGGCAAGTCGTTCAAAACATTGTGTACCACAGCAGGATCGAAGGTGTCGATGACTACAGGCAAAGACTCCGAGTAGAAGGCGATGATGCTCACACGAGTCCGACTGGCATTCGTTTGTGCAAGCAGCTTGAGCAGCACTTCGCTGGCTCGATCCGACCGTCGCTGTTGTCGACGAATACCCGCATCGGCAATTCGCATGCTGGGCGACACATCCAGTCCGATTACTAAATGGTGCAGGTCGCGATCCGACTGAGTATTCGAAAGTGGATCCCAGTTGGAATTGCTCTCGCGAAGAATCGTTAATAGCCCCCAACAAATCAACCCGCAAGCCAGACCGGTAAGCCAGTTGGTCACTTGGATTACTGGAAGTCGATTTCTTCGAGGCCCAAACAGTAAAGATCCGACACTACGAATGCGTCGCAAGTGAAGCCACTCGGCCAACCACACGAAGACAATCACAGTCAGCGAGATGATCCAGCGATTGGGTACGACATACTGCATTAGAAGCTCTACCATGGTGTGTACCTCAATCCCAAGAGTGCCACCAAGTGAGCCATCATCAACACGACACCAGCAAGAGCCAGAGGTTCATAGTTGTAGATCATTCGCGATTCCTTCGGAACGATCCGTGCCTTTTGCATTTGATCAATATGCGAGAAGACTCGTGCCATCGTGTTGGGATCGCCAGCGCCAAAAACGCTGCCACCAGTCGGCCTTACCAAATCTTGCAACTGTGATGGAACGTTATCGCCGATGTGAACAGCGTGTAGTACGATTGAGTTTTCCTTTAACGCACTGCCAATCTTTTCGGCGCGATCGTCGTAGAGGTCAGAACTAATGCCATCGGAAAGAAGGATCAGCAAACGATCTCCGTTGCCATCGCCTCGCATTGCTAATCGATTGCTACAGAACTCAATTGCCTTTCCGATTTCGGTGCCACCAAACTGTTGAGGCAATTTTCCTGGACGAAGGAATGGTGTAGCGTTGTTGATGACTGCGAGATCCTTGGTTAGCGGAGTCCACTCCAAGACCTCGTTGCCAAAAATAGTTAAGCCGAAGGCATCGCCCTTGCGTTTTTCAGCGAACTGCCGAATCGCCGCCATGGCCGCATCGTAGCGACTGGCTGTCCCAAAATTGCTCTGCATGCTTCCTGAAACGTCCAAGACAATGTCGATGTTCGTTACCAGTCGCTCGGTGCTTGGCTTGTCGCTACGCAACGGTCCTGCAATCAACAGAATCGCGATAGCCAAGATTGCCGATGGAATCATGCTGGCTGCGAAAGCCAACGCGCTGCGAAACCGACTCTTCCGCGAGTCGGAGTGGTCCAAAGGCAAGACGATAGTGGACTTCTTACCAACCCATCGCTCGATGAGCAGAAGGAGTGGTAAGACAATCAGCCAAAGAACATTCGGATGAGCAAAGATCACGATGGCACCTCGGCGTACGGGGCCAGTAATCGCTGGAGATCTACTTGGTTCTTACCCGGCGGGTGATACAACCATCTCTCCAATTCGCCGAGCAGTTTTCCAGCTTCGGGATGACGCTTAATCTGTAGCAAGTTTTCTTCAGCGCTCGTCGATACAAGATTCAAACGCCCACGCCAGAAAGTAAGCAACAGCCGTTCAAGCTCTGCTTGTGACTGCACCGAAGCTCGACCTTCCATGGCCGCAGCGACCAACGGTCTCAAACGATCAGCAAGCGTAGGTGCGATCATTGCGGGCGGCTCGATCGTTGGCTTTGCATTTCGCCTTCGAACAAGCCACCATGCGATGGGCAATAGAAACCATACGAGGCACGCTGTCACGAGCAATTTGCGATAGGGCCAAACCCATGGCAACGCGGGCTGAGCGACTTCGGTGAGTTTCCCGTCGTGATCTGGTGGTAACACCGACTTTACATCGACCATAGCGGGCTGCAGCAAGGCTCGATCTTGGTCCGATAGCCCTTCTCCATTGGGCAATCGCAAGTAATCTCGAAGGTCATATCGTCCAGGAAACATCCCTATATACCTAAGCTCTAGCCAGTACTGCCGATCCTTTTCTCGCAGTACTTTGGCGATGCGTAAGGCCACCTTGGAATCAATCGCACTTGCCGCTTGCAGATCGCCACGACCAGCGCGAAGGAGATAGACAGCTTCGATACCAACGGTCGAACTGGATTGTGTGAGCGGTTTTTCCGAACCCTTCTTCTCAGCCAACGATTCTTGTGCAGATTCACCTGTTTGCGATTGCGTCGACTGTAATTCCTCTTGCTGCGAAGCAACACCACTTACCCCGCATACCAACAGCACACAATAAGTCAGTGCCTGCATCAAAGCAACGACGGTGAGACCGCCATCTCTTTGACGTTGGTTGCGATCGAGTTGTGGAGACTGTTTGAACATGTGAAGGCTACCGAGTGTTCCGCATTACCGAGTGTTCCTCATTAACCCGCCGCGATCGGCCAAGAACCTTCGCAAAGGTACTACGAAGGGTTGATCGGTGCAAAGTGTTAGATGATCGATGGCAGATTTCTTAAGCTGTTGAATCAGCAGATT
>CAYWNG010000652.1:0-3911 GCA_964458685.1 uncultured Pirellulaceae bacterium | reverse complement strand
CACCAACGATCAGAGAGCTATCGCCCAAGATTTCTAACGAGCTGGCGAAGTAAGACTCATTAGCAACCCCCAATGTTCTAGTGACCACACCAGTTCCATTAAAGGCGGTATCGAGGGCTCCCGTTGCGAGGAATCGAGCTACTAAGAATTGTGGACTGGTCAACGATTGGAAGCCACTATCAATTCCGGCAGATCCCACGACGACGATGCGCCCCGTTGGATCGACCTTTACATCGGTAGCAAGCTCAGAAGTAGACGGACCAGTTGTCAACACAACTTTGCCATCTCCATCAAAGCTGGTGTCAAGACTTCCATTGGCATTAAGTCTCGCGACGGCTATTCGGCTCCCCTCTACGTTGGTCGTCGTGGTTCCCGCAACTATCCACTTACCAGAACCTCCAGCTACAAGCGATACTGGTGTATCGTCTCCACCAAAATCGATGATCGAATAGCCACCAACACCGAAAGTTGTGTCGATGTCGCCATCAGCTCGCAATTTGACTATTGCAAATTCGCGAGTTGGCTGGGGATTCGAAAAGCTAGGCGTAAACAAAGCGCCAGCGACTATAAGACTGCCGTCGTTGGCGGCTACAACGTCTCGCACTTCGACTAGACTCTCAATTGCAACTCGCCCAAGCAGCCCGAACGAAGTGTCAACTGTCCCCGTTGTTCGTAACTTGGTAACAAGCCCAACTGATGAGCCGAAGGGAGAACTGGTCGCGCCAACTAGAAAAACGCTTCCATTAGAAATAGCATCCATCGCTAAAGTCAGGTCCGCGGATGTGCTTGAGGTACCTGGCTTACTGTAATCAATCGACAATCGACCTCGTGTTCCAAATGAAGTGTCTAGGGCGCCTGTAGTTCCGACTACCTGCGCAACACCCAGATTGACGCCTAAATCTCGACCGACTGTTCCGGAAACTGTGAACTCTCCGTTTAGGATCGACAGAGAGTTTGGGAAACTGAGACTTGAGCCGAAGAAAGGAATCAAAGCCAAGCCCGAAGTTCCAAAGGTGGACTCCATGGCTCCTGAAGTTGGATTCAGGCGCACTAACCCGCTGCCTCGTATCGATGCTCGATCTGTCTCAACTCCTAAGGCAAGACCCAGAACAGGATCAAAAACAATCGAAGCTGCTTCAGTGATTTTATTTCCCGCAACGTCCGGCAGCGTGATGATTCCCGAACCGCCGAAAGCCGTAACAAATGAGCCTGTCGACGTTAGTTTGGAAACCTTCACCGACCTTGATTGCGTTGGTAAAGCGAATGATATGTTAATCGACGATACGAATATCGCGCCATCGCTTGCAATCGCTACTTTCGACTGCGCGTTATCGTCACCGGAGACACCCATATTGAAAACGCGACGACCATCACCGTCGAACGAACTATCTAAAGTACCGTTAACATTTACTCGGAGCACAGCAGTACTTAAGCTAGTGCCAGAATCTGCCTGACCGACTATTACCAATCGACCGGAAGCGTCCAATTCAGTATCTGTCGGAGTGACTCCAAAACCAGGAACAGAAAAGACCCGCTTTCCGCCTGCGCCGAAAGTTGTATCGGGTGCGCCGGCTGATGTTAGTCTTCGGGCGTAGAGTATGGCAGTATCGTTAAAGCCTTCCGAGCCAACCACAAGAATACTGCCATTACTGGATACTTCTAGAAATGCATAGGTTTCGAATGTGGTGGTCGAGCCAAGGTCAACAATTCCTTGATTTCCAAAGGAAGTTACTGGAGTTCCCGCAGGAGTGAATCGATAGAGTCGGCTCGATACGTTACCACTAACTTGATCAATAAAGTTTCCTCCCAACAGAATCAAATCACCTGTCGATGCAAGAGCCATTTCAACGGAACCCAACTCGGGAAGCGTGATTGTCCCGTTGACTCCAAATGTCGTGTCGATCGTTCCATTGGTGTTGTAACGAGTTACGAATGTATTGACAGAATCGCCATCGCTACTTGCGGCAACAATTACCTTGCCATCGGATGCAACTATCGAACTTCCGGTATAGTCAATAGTCCCCGTTAAGAGCGTATTATCAAAACGCGTTACGCCACCCGTGCCGAAATTAGGGTCAAGCACATCGAATGCCATCGGCAATCGCGCCTCAAGCTGCTCGACTCGCAATGCTGCCCGAGTTCTCGATTTTCTTCGGTTCTGTTTAGTACTTAGTGTTTTTCGGTTCCAGAACACAATTGCCCCATTTATTCATGATGGTGAATCTAGATTGACGCTGAGACTATAGATAATCGATCGGACAGAAACAAGTACCAGAAAAGCCGCACAGAGATTAGGCTAGCGATCTTCAGGGAGCCGGGGACAGCAGGCCGAATCAACGGATTCCGGGAAAAACACTCCCAGATGTTTTTGCAATTTCAGCGACGTTTGAGGTGTTACACCTGCGACGTATTGTCCCACCAACGACGATGCTATTCGCCTCATCACCCAAGCGAATTGAAGAAGTTTGTCCCCAACATCTCAGAGCGAGAGTCGTGGTCGTTCGATCCGAACATCCATCAATGAAAGAAATGTCGATAGATGCGAGTCTGCCATGAAGAACTCAATCGCGGCTTCCATGTCCGCAGAGGAAGGAACGGTAAACCCGTTCCTTCGCATTTGCAGCTTTTTGAGCTAATTTAGACTCATTGAATATGCAGCCTCAAGCATAGCTAAGTCGCCAAGGCTGCAATCGCTCGCGTCTGTTTCCTACTTCAGAATCTCTTCAAAAGCACGGACTCGATCACCACCCCATTTTCCGACTGGCGGAATATAGGAGTTGGCATCGACGGCAATACCTTGTCCAAAGGATGAGTGACCTTCGGGCAAGATCAGCTCAGGATGGTCAAACGGTGCACGCTGATAGCGAACTCGCTCGTCGGTCAGCGTCTTGAGGAACTCGACCAAATCGCGGATGCCATCAGGGTTGTGTTGAAGTTCAGGAATTCCGCCGACAAGTCCGCTTACGTGAGCCGTGTTCTCAAATTTGAAGTCGGCACCGCGAGCGTAGAATTCGACAGTCTCCTGAAGTGTACGATAGCCGCCATTATGGAAGTAGGGGCCGGTCAGTTCAATGTTTCTCAGCGATGGAATCTTGAAGGCTCCTGCCAAAAGCGTTCGGTCATTTGGTCCGATGCTAACTGACTGACCAAGATTCGCGCCCGCCTTGATTCGTTCAGTGTAGGCCAGGGAGCCGAAGGGTGCCCAGGCTGCTACGCCAAGATCCTCAACAGTCGGTCGAACGCCGATGTTTGCAAAGCCCGTATCAAAGAAGACCTTGCCTGCCGGGGTAGTCAACTCGGTCACCAATCGCAGGCCGTCAGTCCTTCGAATGTTGCTGACTGTTGCTGTTGAAAATTCTGGGCCACCATGGCAAGTGATGCATCTTCCTTCATTGACGAAGATCTTTAGACCTCGCTTAGCCGACTCACTAATCGCTTGGGAATTCCCGGAAGCGAACTGATCATACGGAGTTTGATCGGAGACCAACGTCGATTGGTACAACATCAAAGAGATACCCCAATAGAGAGTAAAGTTCGCTTCCATTTGCGAGTAACCATCTACGGTAGCTTTACTGGAGTTCCACCACTGATCGTGGAATGCAGCTCGAATCATGCTTGCGTAGTCTGACTGTACTAGTCCTCGACCTCCGACGTTGACATGAGGTCCAAGTACGCTATCGTCGCGGTGAACAATCTGTCTAGCTAGTGGCTTCAACGTTACCATTTTGCGACCAAAGTCTCGCAGAGTTCGGCCACTCCAAATCATCTCGACATCACTGAGCTGTGGTCCCAGTGATTGCGATGCCAATGCCGCGTTGTTGAGCAAGATCTTGACGGGTTCCATGTTGTCGATTTCAGTCGTTACGGTCGTTGGAGCCCAAATCCAGCGTCCCAGCCATGAAATCCATTGG